>DMOT01000013.1 GCA_003456765.1 Bacillota bacterium | reverse complement strand
TCCGCCGATCAGTGCAAGGCCTACCCAGCTGCTAACGACGTCGGCTTCCTGCAAATAGAGGAGCAGAAGCAATGGCATGAGAAGCGGCTTAGTGAATCGTCTGCCACGTTTGCTCTCCATCGCTGTAAAACAAAGATGCATGGCGAATAGTATCAGAAAAGTCACAAAAATGGGCGTGTGCATTTCCTAACCATCTCCGTTCATCATTATTTCGACTCGATCTGACAGAACGCAGTGCCTCTGCGCAGAGGGGCTTGTCGCATTTGGCATTCAGGCCAACCTTACTATAGCATCTCCATTAATCGGGTTCAATGGCGGCAAATGCCTTATCAAAGGCAGAAGGGGGTTGGCATTGTCCGCAATTCGGAGCCCAGCCGCTCGATCAGGCCAAAATACTTCTTGCGAAGTAGTCAGAAGGCGCCCTCGGCGTCTATGCCGAGGGCGCTCTGGTCAATCTTGCTCAGACTTCGCTGCATCATGCACGCAGCGTTCTCAATAGCAAAGGCCCGATAATCTTCTAGCTCGCCCGCGCCATCCACAGACAAGATCGCGCTAGATTAGTCCCAGTGTTTCCATGACCCTTTCAATCTGCTTCCTCTCTGCATCAGTCGCCTCAACAAGCGGCGGCCTCAGCCCGCCGGCATCGAACCCCGATAGGTCAAGTGCTGCCTTGACGGGTATGGGGTTGGTTGTAATGAATATTACCTTGAAGAGGGGCAGCAGTCGCCTGTGCATTTCAGCTGCAAGGTCAACATCTCCGTCAATGAAAGCCGTGACCATTTGCTGAATTTCACAGCCGGCCACATGTGAAGCGACGCTCACAATGCCGTCTCCACCCACTGACATGATGGGGATGGTCATGTTGTCGTCCCCGCTGTAGATCGTGAGACTCTTCGGCGCCTTTGACCTTATTTCAGCGACCTGTTCCAGGCTGCCTGACGCTTCCTTGACCGCCACAATGTTGGAGTAATCATTGGCCAGTCCCGCCATTGTGTCGGCAGTAAGGTTGACCGACGTCCGACCAGGAACGTTGTATATCATTATCGGCAGTGAAGTCGCCTTGGCCACCAGCGAAAAGTGTTGATATAGCCCTGCCTGAGGCGGCTTGTTGTAGTAAGGCGTTACCAGCATTGCACCGTCCACGCCCAGCTTCTCGGCTTCCAGGGTCAACTCCACGCTTGTACGCGTGTCGTTCCCTCCTGTTCCAGCTACGACAGCTGCTTCTTCCCCAACCTCTTCCAGCACCACCTGGAAGAGCTTCAGTTTCTCATCAGGCGTCAATGTGGGAGATTCGCCGGTCGTCCCCGAAACCACCAGTCCGTCTGAACCATTGTCCACAAGCATCCTTGCAAGCTCGCGCGCCTTCCTGTAGTCGACAGACATGTCTGGGGCAAAAGGAGTCACCATGGCCGTAATGACGCGAATCCTCTTCCCGTTCTTCTTCAATGCAATCTCCTCCATAATCGCCAACCGCGAACTTATTTTCCCAGTTCAAACTCGGAATGAAGAGCGCACGCTGCACGCTCCATGTCGGCCTCCGGAACCAGGCAGGAGATGGAGTAATGCGAGTCGGATGTCTGCAGAATACGTATTCCGGAGGTATGGAGAGCCCTAACCACCCTTGACATGACTCCCGGAACACCCCTCATGCCCTCTCCTACAACTGAGACTTTTGCACAACCGGGGTTGGCCACTGCCGAAAGGCTTAGCTTGTCGAGGGCGCGCACAGCGCGGCCCGAATCGCGGGCCGGTACGATGAATGCAATCCTGTCAGGGAAGACATTGATCATGTCCACTGAAATCCGGTCACGTGCCATGGTGGAAAAGACATTGAGTGCAGCCTCGTCAGCATCGAAACCCGATTCCTCAAGCACTATCTGGGCCATGTTCCCTATGCACGTAACAGAAGAGACGAATCGATCCGGCACTGCAATCGGCATTCTCTCCGGTGCAACATCAGTCACCAATGTGCCCGGGCAGTCTGAGAATACACTCTTGATGGCCAGAGGTATCCGCGCCTGGCTCGCAATCTCAACTGCGCGCAAGTGCACAACCTTCGCTCCGAGGTTTGCCATCTCTATAAGTTCGCTATAGCTCATTGTCTCCTGGAATCTGGCATCCGGCACGATATGAGGGTCGGCCGTCATGATCCCTTCTACATCTGTGTATATCTCTATCATGTCTGCGCCCAGTGCTGCCGCCAGCGCTGCAGCGGTAGTGTCGCTTCCGCCCCGCCCTAAGGTGGTGACATCACCGGCGTCGGTAATCCCCTGGAATCCTGCAACAACAGGAACCTTGCCCTCCCCCATCGAGTGGAGAAGGCGGGCAGGATCTATCCTCACTATGCGGGCGTTGCCGAAATTGTCATCCGTTTCTATGCCCGCCTGCGCTCCTGTGAACGACATCGCAGGACAGCCCGCTGCCGTAAGGGCTGAAACAAGCGCGACAGAGGATATGATCTCTCCGCACGCCGCTATTGCATCCTTCTCCCTGAGCGAGAGGGAGTCTCCCGCGGATTCTGCCAACGCCAAAAGGGCGTCTGTCGAGTAGGGGGCTGGTTTCCGACCCATTGCAGATACAACTGCCACAACATCATTGCCCGCCCGCCTCGCTTCGACTATCCTTGACACCACAAGTGCACAAGATTTCGCGTCTGCCACCGAGGTGCCCCCGAACTTCTGAACAACAATACCCATGCGAGTCACCTCCGGTCGTTGTAGAGCGCCAATCCTATCTGAACAGCATTGGATGCAGCGCCCTTTCTGAGCTGATCGCCGACGACCCAAAGCCACATGGCGTTGGGAGCCGACGGGTCCTCACGCAACCTGCCAACCTCAACATCGTCCTTGCCTGACACATGGACAGGCATTGGATACAAGAACTTCTGCGGATCGTCCACTAATCTGATCCCTGGAGACGAAGCCAGCACATCGCGGACCTCATCCATAGTGGCCTTCTCGCGAGTTTGGAGGTTTATCGATTCCGAATGCGACCGAAAGACCGGCACGCGAACGGTAGTTGCGGATATACTCAAGGATTCGTCTTGCAGTATCTTCCTAATTTCGTAAGTCATCTTGTGTTCCTCGCGGGTGTACCCATCGTCACAGAATGAATCGACATGAGGAATGACATTGAACGCTATCTGATGGTGTACATCGGCCGACTTGATGGGAAGGACTGAGGGCTCCGGATCCGCTCCAGCAAGCACTGCTCTGGACTCGGCTTCCAGGGCCTCTATTGCGGCATACCCTGCTCCTGACACCGCCTGATAGGTCGAGACGACCATGCGCTCCAATCCCCAGCGGCTGTATATGGGCGCTACCGCAACTATGGCGATTATCGTAGAGCAGTTCGGATTTGCGACGATGCCACGGTTTTCACGTGCAGCATCGATGTTGACTTCAGGAACTACGAGCGGCACCTCAGGATCCATTCTGAATGCGCTGGAATTGTCTATTACAAGAGTGCCTCTCTGCGCCAGTTCTGGGGCTAGCTCTCTGCTCACGCTGCTGCCTGCGGCCAGGAAAGCGATATCGACTCCTTCAAGGACGGAAAGCTCAGTATTTACTACCGTTACCTCGCCCATGGGGGTGAAAACCTTACTCCCGGCTGACCGGGGCGACGAAGAAAGGACCAGATCGGATACTGGCAGCCCCAGATCGAATATTGCAGAGACGACCTCTCTCCCTACAGCCCCTGTTGCACCTACAACTGCTACTTTCAACAACTCGGATCATCCCCCACAGCTTATATGAACATCCATGCAATGCATCTCTTCGTCCAGGTAACAAGGCCTGGCTCATGTTGATCAGGCATACTTATTGGCGAGAAGCTCTCGAAATCCTCCTACGGAAGGCGCATGTCCTTCCACTTTTCCACAAGCATCGGCTGAACCTGTCGGCCTGCTAACGCCTCTTCCACGGTTCTCTCCATCTCACTCATGCGCGACACAAGAGAAGTAGGCTTCCCTGCAGGATCATCCTGCCCATACGGAATGAAGTATACATTCTTCCGCGCCTGAAGCATCCCTATGTTGCGCGCGCACCCCGAGAGCCCGTCATTAGTTGAAACGCCTATGACCACGGGCCTCCCGTTGCGAAGCTGCGCCTTGGCTGCCATCAACACGGGAGAATCCGTGATGCCCAGCGCCAGTTTGGCTACTGTGTTGCCGGTGCATGGCGCAATTACGAGGCAGTCCAGGAGTTTCTTTGGACCTACCGGTTCTGCCTTGCCTATCGTGTCGATGACCCGCGCCCCCGTGAGCTTCTCCACTTTCTCGCGGATATCCTGGGACCGCCCAAACCTCGTGTCGGTATGGGCGACGGATTCAGAGAGAATCGGGACTACGGTGGCGCCCCGCGCTATGAGCTTCTCTATCTCTGGCAGCACCTCAGGTATGGTGCAGTGTGAACCGGTAAGGGCAATCCCAATCGTCTTCCCTTCCAGGGCCATCCGTCGACACCTCCATCAGTCATCCCTCGCGTACCGTGTGCCCCGAAAGCACAAGTACGTCGCCGCTTGCAGTATATGGCCAATGTCATATGGAGGTGTCTGTCCGGCAAGGGTGCGGGTTTAAGATACGGGTGTTTTCGCTGCGTCCCAAACTCAAGAGCCCCGCTGGCACAGT
>DMOT01000012.1 GCA_003456765.1 Bacillota bacterium | reverse complement strand
CCCGTCGCCAGACAACCCTGTGGATGTTGATATTCAGTTCATTGCCCTGGTGAATGTGGTTGTCAAGCATGGCAGCAAGCAGGTTATGAGCCGTGCTTACAGCGTGAATGTCGCCTGTAAAATGCAGGTTGATGTCATCCATGGGAAGAACCTGTGAGTAGCCTCCGCCCGCCGCTCCGCCTTTGATGCCGAACGTGGGTCCCAGGGAAGGCTCACGTATGCAGACTACAGTGTTCTTGCCCAGTTTCCCCAGGGCCTGGGTCAAGCCCACAGCTGTACACGTCTTCCCTTCGCCCGCCGGCGTTGCTGTTATTGCAGTAGTGTAAATTAGCTTTCCTTTAGGACGGTTCTTGAGGCGATCAAATACTTCAAGGGAAACTTTGGCCTTGTACTTACCGTAATGTTCGATCTCGTCTTCTGCTAAACCCAACTCTCTTGCAACATCACTTATTGGTCTGAGTTTAGTGGATTGCGCTATCTCGATGTCGCTCAACACTTCTAAGCTACACCTCCAGCATTATGACTTGGACCGAAGCCACTTGTCGATGCCCCTGGCGGCACGCTTCCCAGCCCCCATCGCAGATATGACCGTTGCTGCGCCTGTGACTATGTCGCCGCCTGCCCACACGCCAGGGATGCTCGTCGCTCCGTATTCGTCATGCACCTCAATGTTCCCTCTACGGTTGAGCTCCAAATCCCCAGTACGTTGGGTCAGCAGCGGGTTAGGCCCTTGGCCCACAGCCACAATAACCGTATCCACATCCACAAAGAACTCCGATCCTTCTACTGGCACTGGGCGCCTCCTGCCGCTCGCATCTGGCTCTCCCAGTTCCATGCGAATACACTCCATGCCCCCGACTCCGCCATGGCCGTCCGAGACGATGCGCACAGGGTTCGTAAGCAACATCATCTCCACGCCTTCCTCCTCGGCATTTTCGATCTCCTCGAGCCTGGCCGGCATCTCGGCGCGGGAACGGCGATACACTATCTTCACTTCCTCCGCACCCAGGCGGAGAGAAGTGCGGGCCGAATCCATAGCAACGTTGCCCGCCCCGACAACGGCAACCTTCGAGCCTATGTTGACGGGAGTATCATATTCCGGGAACATGTAAGCTTTCATCAGATTGACTCTGGTAAGAAACTCGTTAGCAGAGTAGACTCCATTCAAGTTCTCTCCCGGTACGCCAAGGAAGTAAGGAAGACCTGCGCCTGTAGCAATGAACAGAGCCTGATAATCGCCTGAGTCAAGCATCTCGCCCACATCGAGGGTGAGCCCTACAACCACATTGGTGAAGATCCGTACGCCCAGACTGCGTACGTATTCGACTTCCTCATCAACAATGGACTTTGGAAGCCTGAATTCGGGAATGCCGTACCGCAAGACCCCTCCTGTATCGTGCAGCGACTCAAACATGTCGACCTTGTATCCCTTGAGAGCCAGGTCTGCAGCACAAGTAAGCCCGGCAGGGCCTGAACCTATGACGCCAACTCGAGCTCCCGGAAGTCGGGCCTCGCTGTGAGGCGCACATCCGCGGGAGTCCAGGTCACATGCCTTCGATGCGCATTCGCACTCAGCTGACAAGTGGGGGTCACCTGCACAAGCGCAGGTTTCGCCACACGCCCGGCCCACCTCGGCCGCGCGATTGCTCGCCCAGTCTGCGGCGAAACGTTCCAGCGCTCCGATGGCTACGGGCTCGAATTTCTTGCCCAGCGTACACAGGCTCTCGCACTGGCTCTCCTGGGGGCAGACCCTGCCGCATATCGCCGGCAGGCTGTTCTTCTCCTTTATCTTCGCGGCAGCCTCGTCGAATTTCCCTTCCGCGATGAGTGCAATGAACTCAGGTATGTCAACTTCCACAGGGCATCCAGTTGTGCAGGGCCTTGTTTTGCACTGGATGCATCTTCTGGCTTCACGCATAGCCGACTCGGGATCCAGCCCCAGCGCCACTTCACTGAAGTTGGTTCTTCTCGCCTCGGGCGCTTGCTTCGGCATCTCAGTTCTTTCAGCTATTTTGCGTGACACTTGCACCCACCCCTATCTTCCTCAAAGCGCTCTCTAGCAATCTGCTCTTTTTCACGGAAGAAGCCTTGCCTTGATACGAGCTCATCAAAATCCACTTTGTGTCCGTCAAACTCCGGGCCATCAACACACGAAAACTTCACTTCACCGTCGACTGTGACTCTGCAGCATCCACACATCCCGGTTCCGTCCACCATGATTGCGTTGAGGCTCACAGTAGTCGGTATGTTGTGTTCTCGAGTCACATTGGCAACAGCCTGCATCATCCTGACAGGCCCAATTGCGATCACTTCATCGATCTTCTGCCCCGACCCAATCAGTTCTTCAAGTGCTCCGCTTACAAAGCCATGGTAGCCAAGGCTCCCGTCGTCAGTTGCCCATATCACTTCGTGGCTTGCTTCCTCGACTTCGTCTGTGAGAACCAGAAGATCTCTAGTGCGGGCGCCAACGATGGAGATGACATGATTGCCAATTGATTTGTGCGCCCTTATCTGCGGCAGTACTGGCGCGACCCCTATCCCTCCAGCCACAGCAACCACAGTTCCAACCTTCTCGATTCGGGTTGCCTGGCCAAGGGGGCCCGCCACGTCCCGGAAAGAGTCTCCCGGTTCGAGCATCCCCATTTCTATGGTGCTCTTGCCAACTTCCTGAACTACAAGTGTGATTGTGCCCGCTTCTCGATCGTGACCTGCAATCGTGAGGGGAATCCTTTCCCCTGTCTCACTGGTTCTAACAACAACGAAATTCCCAGGCCGTGCACTATTGGCAACAAGCGGTGCCTCAACTTGGTAACGGTGCACGCCCGGTGCGAGAGTGCACTTTTCAAC
>DMOT01000218.1 GCA_003456765.1 Bacillota bacterium | reverse complement strand
CCGGCGTCCCCGAGGGAAGGCGCAGGCTGATGTCCACCCTTCCCATGTCCATCGGCTTCAGCAGCTCGGTGCCTAGCCTGGGGAAGCTGAAGATGGCCACAACAAGCACGGCGCCGATAACGCCCAGCACCAGCCATCTGTTCGCCAGAGCCCAGTTGAGCATCTTGTCATAGATCCCGCCCAACGACTCTTTGCGGCTTTCATCTCTTCTTGCCTGCTCGATGTAGGAGTCTGAAACGCGCACAAAGAAGCTTGCCATCAAAGGCAATACTGTGAGGGCTACCGCGAGCGAAGCCAGAAGAGAGAACGTGACCGTCATGGCAAGATCCTTGAATATGTGCCCTGCCATGCTCTGTATAAAGACCACAGGGAGGAATACCGCAATCGTTGTAAGCGTGGAAGCCGTAATAGCCCGCGAGACTTCTGCCGTACCTTCGATGGCAGCCGTGCGTGGTGAATCTCCCAGCTCTTGCCTGCGGAAGATGTTTTCCAACACGACGATGGAGTTGTCGACCACCATTCCAACACCCAGGGCTAACCCACCCAGGGTGAGCAGGTTCACTGTCAGCTTGAAAGCGTACATCATGACGAACGCAAATATGATTGAAAGCGGCATCGAAACCGCTACCAAGAGCGTGCTGCCCAAATGGCGCAAGAACAGAAAAAGAACCGCGACGGCAAGCAGCGCCCCGATGCCTGCATTCTCAGCAAGGCTGGCTATGGAGTTCGTTATGAACACAGATTGATCAAATACATATTCTATCTCAATGTCTGAATGTTCCTCGCCAAGGCGCTCCATTGCATCTCTAACCTGCCTGGCCACTGTTACGGTATTCTCTCCTGACTGCTTGTACACGTGCATCACAACGGCGGGCTTGCCGTTTACGCGTGTGTAGCCCTCAGCCTCATCGAAGGTCTCCTGGACTTTGGCCACATCACCAATCGTCAGGAAGGTCGGCATCAGGAAAGACAGGCCAAGGAATCCCCCAATGCCCTCAGGGCTTTGCGAAGGCGTCTTCAGTCCAATGGCGAGATCGGCAATTTCGTCTGCAGACGTGAACTTCGCACCGACCCTGGTCTGGTAGCGCACCCCTTCGTCCACAATGACTCCGGCAGGTACGGACAGGTTCTGGAAAGTAATCAGCTGTTGAAGAAGGAAAGGGCTCAGCCCGCTCTCTACAAGTTTTTCGCGGTCATACTCGACACTTATGATACGGTCGGCCCCGCCGCTTATTGAGACTCCAGCAACCCCGCCCACGCGTTCGACAGCCGGCTTGACCAGCTCCTGCGTGACTCGGGTAACATCTCCCGCGTCGCCCGGCATGCCGACCGTGACCATCATCATCGGTATCTGCGACGGATCTAGCAAAGTCACAATTGGGTTCTGGGTGCCCTCGGGCAGTTGATGCTTCATTGTATCAATCTTTACCCGCATATCCTCCTGGGCAGCACCGAGGTCACTTCCCCAGTTAAACTCGCAAAAGCAAAACGATACATTCTCCATGCTCGTGGATGTGACGTCCTTTATGTTCCTAACAGACCTGAGCGCCCGCTCTATGGGGACTGTAACTAGGCCTTCAACAGTCTCGGGGTCAGCATTGGGGTAGATCGTAACGACTGCCGCCATCGGTAGATTGAGCTCCGGCAGAAGGTCAAGTCCGATTCTATCAAGGGAGAGGAACCCAAAAAGGACGCATGCGGCGACCAGTATAATCACTGTTACCGGACGATTTACTGAACGTTCTGAGATATTCACCAGACTACCCCCTATAGGTTCCCGATCGCTACTTTATTTCAGTAATCCGGGTACCCTTGGGAAGTTCCCGGAGCTTGTTCGGATCAATCTTCGCATCAAGCCGGAGCTTGTTCAGAACTACCGTGGCAACCTTCATGCCGTCGGCGTTGTAGGCCTCTACTTTCTTGATCATGTATGTCTCGCAGTCGACCCACACGAGCTGATACTCCCTGGGGCTCTGGGCTACCCGAGTCTCCAGCACATAATGGGGAAGCCTGTCCACCTTCTCCTCTCTCAGATAGCTACACTTCATCATTGCTGAGATATCGAGTGACAACAGCTCGTCAAGATCAAACGTGCCCGCATCAAATCCCAACTGCGCAGCCATAGTCGCAGATTTTCCGCGGTAGGCTTGCCCTGTAACTGGCATGTACACAGTGGTCAGATCCCTTTTCGCATCAATGATGATGATTTGCCCCTCGAAGACCGGATGCTGTGTTATCTCCATTCGAGTGATCTCGCCGACCTTGTCCGCCGACACACGAATCGTCATTCTCACAGGAGACTTACTAGATGGGTCAGAGAATTCTGATGCTATGTCTGCCTGAAGTGTAATAACGCCCTTGAGCTTCTCAGTCACCTTTGCCGCAATCGCTTCACCTGACGGAGCAGCGTTGACAACTGCAATATGGCATATTACAAGCGCTGCGCTTAGCAGGCACATTGCTACCAGACCTGCCTTACATGCGCACCGCTTGTAATGGAATCCATTAGTATGTACAAAGCCTCCCACGGCACTGCCCCCCATCCCAGCAAGTAGACAGCCAAGTTTATTATAGGCATCTTGGAAAACCCATGTCAACAAAGCTAGCTCCT
>DMOT01000265.1 GCA_003456765.1 Bacillota bacterium | reverse complement strand
CAGGCTATCACCTTCACCATGTCGTCATCCATGACCATGGTGCAGAGCCCGTCTACGATCGAGGAGTGCGGGTTGTGGTTGAAGTCTTGCGACACAAGCTCTTCCTCGGTGTAATCGAGCACTCCTGCCAGCGGGCCTTCAGCGGCCGCGCGCAGCGCGCTGTTGACATCATCCACACTTGCCTTCTTCTCGAGGTCAACCACGAGATCGACGACGGAGACGTTGGGAGTGGGAACTCTGAGCGCAAACCCGTTCAACTTGCCTTTGAGTTCAGGCAGCACAAGCGCCACAGCGGCTGCTGCACCTGTCGTCGTCGGTATCATTGACATACCCGCGGCCCTTGCTCTGCGGAGATCCTTGTGGGCAAGATCGAGGATTCTCTGGTCATTCGTATACGAGTGGATCGTAGTCATGAGCCCTCGCCTGATCCCAAAGGTGTCAAGCAGAACCCTGGCAACGGGCGCAAGGCAGTTCGTGGTGCAGGAAGCGTTCGATATGATGTGATGATTGGCGTGGTCATACTTGTCCTCATTGACCCCCATCACTATCGTGATGTCTTCATTCTTCGCAGGAGCGCTGATAATCACCTTCTTGGCACCGCCGGCCAGGTGTGCAGAAGCCTTGTCCTTCGAGCGGAATACTCCAGTAGACTCGATTACTATGTCAACTCCCAGATCTCCCCAGGGAAGCTTCGCAGGGTCTTTCTCAGCGAACACCTTTACCTTCTTGTCGCCAATCTCTATGTAGTCGTCGACTGCAGCAACTTTACCCGGGTATGTTCCATGGATCGAGTCATACTTGAAAAGATGAGCATTGGTGCGGGCATCAACAAGATCGTTTACAGCCACTACATCAATGTCAGCATGTTCCAGCGCAGCCCTAAGAACCAGTCTGCCTATTCTTCCAAAACCGTTGATTCCAACTTTGATTGCCATTTCTCCCCGCCCCGATGGGCGGAATTCACCTCCGCCTTCTTAGATGATTTCCTGTGGGTATGGCGGACAAGGTTGCTCGTAACACCGGCGCAACGTTATTCGGGGTCACCCACTGCAACCAGCGCTGCGCGCGCCGCACCCTCATCCGTCACTACTATATGGGGAAATCCATTGTACAGCACCGCTGCCAATGCATGCCCCTTACTGGATCCTCCTCCAACACACATGACGGTATTTACCGCCGACAGGTCAGTCAAGCGCAGACCCAAGCTTGAGGTAGTGTACACCACCTTGCCGTCCCGGTCAAAGTAGAATCCAAAAGCCTCGCCTACCGCGCCCAAGCCTACTATCTCGTCGATCTCCGATGGCGATATGTTCCGCCTGCGTGCCATCTCCACAGCAGTACCTACTCCGTGGACGACTATCCTGGACTGCTTGATAGTGTCGAGCACCTCTCGGATCCGGGGTTCCTCCGCAACACTAGCCGCCAATTCGCAGCCGAGATCATCCGGGAGGTTGAGGATTCTGTACGCTCCGCCCAGCTTCTTGGCGAGCAGAGCAGCAACTGTGTCAGCCTGCTTCTCCACATCCTCGCCAAGGCTTCCCCTGGCTGGAACCACAACAACATTCCGTTTGCCGGGGGCAGGCACTGTGTGTGCGGCAAGCTCTGCCATGGTAGTACCGCCACAAACTGCAACGACATCGCCATCGGAAATCGCATCGCGCAAAACGCATGCTCCAACACGAGCCATCTCGCGTTTCACTGCCTCATCCTCATCCGAGTCGCCGGCGATGACTATGGCCTGCCTCAGCCCGAACTCCTGCTGAAGAAGCCCCTCCAGGCGTCCGGTTCCAACAAGAAGGCCTACATATTCTCCAAGATCCCAAAGGATATCTTCCCCATCCTTCGACAGACGGATGCCATCAGAACCTACGACAACCAAACCCGCAGTGCGCAGAATATTCTCCTCCCGCCTGACGTGGCGCTCGCTCTCACCCAGAGACTGCGCCAATGCCCTCCGCCCAATGGGCTGAGCATAGGAAACGTGGCGAAGGATATTGTACCTCAGAATGATGCGCTCGCAAAACTCCGGCATTACTCTGCGGTGCAATGAAACAATCTCTTCTGCACTCAACATTTGCGCCCGGCTGGACGCTGTACGTCCCGCATGATCCAATTTCGTCCCACCTATCGTAAAAAAGGTTCTACGTCTCGCCGAAAAGTCCTTCTCCCATGCACAAAAAGCCGTCAATACCTTCGGCGCTTCGTAGATGGAGGAAGCATCATCTCATCTCTGTACTTGGCCACGGTACGCCTTGAGATCCTGATGCCCTCGCTACCCAGGCTATCTGCTATCTGCTGGTCCGTAAGGGGTGATGTTGAATCCTCAGAAGCAATCATCTCGCCGATGCGTTTTTTCACGCTCGCGCTGGACGCGGCGTCTCCGTCGGAAGTGCTCACCCCGGAGCCGAAAAAGAACCTCAGTTCAAAGAGGCCACGGGGAGTCTGCGCGTACTTGCCGGCAGTTGCCCGGCTCACAGTAGATTCATGCATCTCTATGTCATCCGCGACTTCCCGAAGAGTGAGGGGCCGCATACGAAGAATCCCGTGGT
>DMOT01000210.1 GCA_003456765.1 Bacillota bacterium | reverse complement strand
TTTTGGCTGCCGAACTATGAGCTTTCCGATTGCCAAACAGACTGCAGTCGAGGGGCATCGATACAGCAAGTGTGGGCGACGCTGGCGATTTGAAGTGGTCCTGTTCCTCTGTGGTCAGCGATTATAACCAAGTGCATCTATGGTGCCTTACCAATGCGCATGTACGCGGTGTCTGGATATCTGTAGGGTGGAACATGAAGAATACCCGCTCCGTGTCCGTTCTCCTCTCTTTCGGTGATCAAAGTGTAGCGCAGACCTGCTTAGTGGTCAAACGGATTTCCCATATTGCCTGAATACGCATTTACTAGGGAAACGGCGAATTCCTCGTCAAACACGATGAGCCATTTACCGTTCGTCCTTATTAATGGGAAATCTAGAGGTGTTGTGGTCATTGGAACATCTGGGTCATTGATTGCGTTTTTCACGAGCTGCAGGTTGAACTTGATCATTGACTCCGGGTTTTCTTGGCTGAATACGAAGGTTAGTGCTGCGCCAAACATCTGTGGTATGAGGTTGGCCATGAGCCTTGGTATGTCGATTGAGGTCATGTTCACAGGCACGGTTGCGGTGTTTCCGTTTATTGCAGGCTTCTGGATCGAGTAGGTGAGTTTGCTCAGAATCGATAGCGCCACTTCAGCTAATTCCGGGTCTTCTTCATCTAAGTCTTCCACGTTTGAGATGTCTCCTCCCAACACGTATTTGCTCATTTCCTCTGAATCTGCTGCTTTGAACGCGTCGAGGAACTTGGCCACTGTCTTATCAGGAGACAGTCCACATCCAGCGAGGGTCAGGGGAACCAGTAAGACAGCGATGACAATGATTAACCTTGTTGGTCTCTTCATCAGCCACACTCCTCGCATGTTTTGTGTAGGCGCTAGTCTTCTCATGGTCAGAAGCTGATTGAGCCTTTCAAATGTGTCTTGGCTCCCGGCCATCGGGTTCCATCGCATGTCAGCTAATAGCGAATCAGGGTTTACCCTCGATTGTTATGGTCCACTTACACCCGGCGACGCTGATTACCAAGTAGGCGCCAGGGCCGGAGCAGATATAAGATGTGTCCTCTCCCGGGACGTAGTGGATGCGATTACTGAGGATTCCAGGATGCCTGTGCCAACAGGTTTTGCTCTCACGTACCTACTTACGCTAATTGCCGCTCTTGGCCTTCCCGATTATCTGGAACCTGCGATAAACCAAGAAATTGGCGGCCTTGCCTGCTGCGGCAGAACCTTGCGTAGAGAGTTGGCTGTGCTGATTAGTCGATCGAACATGTCGGGCTTATGTGTAGGTGTCATAGGGGAAGCAATTTCGACAGAGTGTAAGCGGGGCAAGCCTGTCCTCGGGACGACAGTTGTTGATGCAAGCAGCTCTTGCCCTGCGTCTTGGTGGCTCGACATTGTGTGGCTCGTCCAGCGAGACAGACCTAGATGTTGTCATTGGGCTCCTCATCATCTTCGCCACGGTCGGCGAAATAATCGTCGTCGAAGTCCCATACCGCTATTTCGCGTTTGGAGACTCCAATCTCATGTTTAAAGAGGAGCTTTAGAAGCTGATCCCCATCTATCAATGTAATAGGCGCGGCGCCCGGGAACACGGCGGCTTCCTTACAGCCTGATGAGAAACCGCCGAGGGTGATTATGGTGCCCCGGATAGCCTTGTGATAGGGAAGGGCACCGCGTAACCCGTCTACTACCGGCCGCCCAATGTTTCCCCGGCGTCGCTTCACTTGGATCACCTCAGTAACATCAGTGATGCCCATTTGGATTACACCCACAACATCAACGCCCTTGTCGCCAGTGGCGGACGTTACCTCAACATCCTGATACCCCATGGCAGAGAGTAGATCTCCTATCATCTGTTCAAATGCATAAGGGTCCATCTCAGCGAGAGCTTGCTTGAGCATTTCGTCAGTTTCGGTGTTATGGCGCGCTGCAGCCTTGGCCACATCCGGGCTTCTGCCTATCCGTTCATCGCGCAACGTGCCAAGGTAGGCCGTTCCTTCGGGCGTGATCGATACGATCCATTGTGTGATGCCAGGCCGCGCGTGACAAGGTAGCGAAGCCTTGACCACAGAGTAGAGCGAGCCGTAGATTTGGTGCGAATTGAAGTATTATCATGGAGATAGTCCATCCATTCATCGAGGAGGTCGGAAGACTGAGCTTTGGCTCGCGCAGAAAGGAGGAGCAAGGTTTGATCTACGCCTTCAAGTCTGTCAACTTTCTGGTGCATCTCGAGATCTCCGTCTATGTACAAGCCGCCAGCCTGTGTTTTGCTGAATCGACCTTGTGGGTCGACGATGAGCAACCCGCTTTGTATAGAAAGGGTCAGTGCCCCGCGGACATGCCGGGGGTTTAGCACACAGCCTGATTCGGTCCATAACATACGAGCGATATCGGCATCTTCGCCGGTCAATCTTTCCGGTATCCATCTGCCCGGATCAGTCCAGTCAACGGGGTTACTGGGCGTACCCGTTTGTTTGCGAATGGCCGACATCATTGAGCGCAAGTCCGCTTCTGGGATGCCATCAATTAACCGAATGAAATGGCATGCCTGTTGGTAAGTGGGTAGGTGTGGCGTCAGTTTGAGCTTAGCCATGTCGAGTTCTCCTTTCAGGCGCAGAGGTCTGGCCAAATGGTTAGGCATTTGGCAGGTGCATTCCTTTCTGCGGTACCTGTTTGGACTGCTCAATTCGGCTTTGGCGGAACGCCAGAGCTTGATACCGTCGGCGTGGGCGGCATAGGGCAGTCGGTGAGTCGTCGGAAACTTGCTGGGAGTGAAGGCCTTCCACTTCCGGCCGTCGAATGTCAATTCTGGCCCGGATGGCGCCATGCTGACTGATCCGGGATCATGGGGGTGTGCGCGCTACCGGGATCGACGTTGTGTGGCGGGTTGCTGAGCGCGTTTGTGTCAATAAGCAGATGGAAGGTTGTGATGCATGTGGATGACATCGTGGCGCAAGCAAGGAATCGTCTTAAGAGCCTGGGGAACGGGGGCGACCTGAGAACAGGCGACGTCAGAAAGGTCTCTTCAGCGCTTTACAGAGATCTTGAGGACAAGAGCATTGACAATGTATTTGCACTATGTGAGCGCCTCCTTGATGAACGCGAATGGACGCTGGGCATCCTTGCATACGATTGGGCCTACAGGGTAAGAAGACAGTATGATAGCGAAACGTTTGTGATCTTTGAGAGATGGCTCAAGGAGTATGTCACGGGCTGGGGAGACTGTGATGATTTCTGCACTCACGCTTTTGGTGAGCTGCTTGCCCAGAACAATGAGCTGTTTACACATGTCATTGAATGGACCCGGGATCCGAATTTCTGTGTGAGAAGGGCTTCAGCCGTGATCCTGATCTATCCAATCAGGCGCAACAGGTATGAGGGCATCGATCCGTTCTTGATTTCCGATGCCCTGATGCACGACAGCCACCATCTCGTATTGCAGGGTTATGGCTGGATGTTGAAGGTTCTGTCGCAGGTTGAGAGAGATAGTGTTTATGAGTACCTGGTGAGGAAAAAGAAGATCATGCCGAGGACGGCATTCAGATATGCGCTTGAGAAATTTGATGAGGAGACAAGGTCGCGTTTGATGAAGGACTAGTATGCTTCGTCCATCATGGTCCAGTACATCTACCTTGATCAGATAATCACGTGGTTCGCGCCTAATTTGGAATGAAGATAAGCCGTGACTTTCAGCTCTGACCAGGTCACTCTCACGTGAAATGTCCCATCGGCGTATGATCCAACCTCATAGGGCGCGAAATAGAAGTCTATGCCGACTGGGTTTACGGCCAAATGCACGAGCATTTCCTCATCAAGGGTGTTGACGCGAGCGCGTATTCATCACTGGGCTGTGGTACCCCTTGGGGATGCCCGCGGCTGACCAGATGGAAAGGACTTTCAACATGGAGTTCATTCCCGCAAAGACAATCATCTCTGGCTACTCCGAAGGCAACTTGTGGTTTGGGGACAACTACAACATGAATATCTACAAGGGTTGTTGTCATGGCTGCATCTACTGTGACAGCCGCAGCGAATGCTATCGGATAGACGATTTCGATCAGGTTCGGGCGAAGGACAATGCCCTTGCTTTGATAGCGCGGGAGCTGAGAAGCAAGCGCAGAAAGGGCGTTGTGGGCACAGGCGCTATGAGCGACCCCTACAATCTCTACGAGAAGGAATATCGCTTGACCCGGGGTGCGCTGGAGCTGATCGATGCCAACGGGTTCGGGGCTTCGATAGCGACCAAGAGTGATCTGGTGACGCGGGATATTGACGTGCTCAGCTCGATCAAAACCCATTCGCCTGTTCT
>DMOT01000127.1 GCA_003456765.1 Bacillota bacterium | reverse complement strand
CGGTCCGCCTTCCGCTGGCGATCGGACGTTCTCGTGCTGCCTACATGATCCTCACGGGCAGACAGATTTCGGCCAAAGAAGCATATGCAATGGGCCTTGTGGCTGAGATCATGCCCTCAGAGTCCCTGCTTTCCAGGGCGGAGGAGCTGGCAAGGGAGCTAGGTGCCAAGAGCTATGTGGCTGTCGCCTACGCGAAACGCATATTGTTCCCGGATGACGAGGCTCTTGCACGCGAAGCCCGTCGATTCGGCCAATGTTTCGAAACGGGCCACCCAAAGGAGGGAATGTCTGCCTTCCTGGAACGCAGGCCTCCGAAGTTCTCGGACTGAAGCAGACCTGCCTCATACGGCGGACCCACTGACTACTAATCCGGCTACCGGGTAAGGAAATGGACGGATCTATGTACAACAAGAAGAGCTCCAGATCACAACGACCCACAAGACGAGCAAAGATTGAAGCACCAACGATGATACCCAATTCAGCCGTGGCTTTTGCCACAGCCATTGCAGTCGTGCTCTTCGGCCTCATCTCGAGCATATCGAGGCCAGCGGCTTGCGCAAGTAGCGCGGCGAGCATGCCCGGTATTCTATTGTCCAATTCCATTGTGACGCCTATCGCAGATGGAGCAAGCTTCGAGCGAATGACGGCGTTGACTTCAGCAGGGTGGGTCCAGATGTCGGTAATCCGCGTCGACCTCTCCTCGCCGGATGTCGCTGTGGGACCCGTATTGGCCGACGGTGTCTTGACATCCCCAAAGGGCGTGGCATCTATCGCTGAAGAATCCGGTCTGGTTGCAGCGATCAACGGCGACTTCTTCGACATCGGCGCAACGTCAGCCCCCCTTTCCATGCTCGTCGCAGACGGACAGATCATACGCTCCCCGCGAAAGGACCCTGATTTCGCTTCACTTGTGATATGTGGGGACGGCACAGGTCTCATCGGACAGTGGACATGGAAGGGGGTTCTCAAGGGTCCAGACGGCGTCGAGATCACCCTTGCCGGCCTGAACGAGATATCGGTTCCATCCGATCTCGCCGTCGTGTACGATCATCACTGGTCATGGGAGAAGCGGCCCGGAAGCAGCGATGTGCACCACCTTGCCATAAGGGGAGGAGTCGTCGAATCCTACTCCCCGGGATGGCCTGCGCCCACGTCTTCTATCGCTCCAGGCGACGTGAATGGGTCAAGCGGAATTCGCGGCGACGAGCCTGGCACCGTCGGCAACGATAGCCCCGACGACGCAAACGCTCAAACTCCGCAATTGCCTGGTGATGAGGTCATCTACGTAGTTCTCAGGGGGCACTCGGCCGAAATCGCCCGGAAGCTCTCGCCTGGAGACCCCGTCTCAATTGACGGAACGCTTGCGCCCGCAACATCGGAAATCCTGTTCGCCTTCTCCGGCAAGCCCGTGCTTGTCAAGGACGGCGTTGTCGTTTCCGGACTCTGGACGCACACTGGAATCCAGTCCCTGTTTGCAGCTCCACGCACTGCCGTAGGCCTCACAGAGGACGGCAACACTCTGATCATGGCAGTAGTCGATGGCCGACTTCCTGGTGCAAGGGGCGTTACGCTCAAGGAACTGGCCGAAATAATGATTTCCCTTGGTGCTCACGAAGCCCTCAACCTCGATGGCGGAGGCTCATCAACCGCGGCCGTTCAAGATCTGGCTACTGGCCGCATAATGCTTGCAAGCCGCCCGTCGGGCGGCTTGCAAAGGCGTGTGCCATATGCCATAGGTGTGTGGCACACCTCATCACACGCCACAGAAGCAGACTCCGCGGATGGCGACGGCGCCTTCAATGATAACGGGTCCGCTGCTCGGATACCCGCCTTCATATCAGTCTCGGTGGAGTCTGAACGCCTATCCGCTAGTGTCGAAGACCTTGAGGGGGCCGGCAGCGACGATGCACCCAGGCGCACACACCTTGGGTCTTTCCCTTCGATTGAGGCCGCAGTCATGGGAGGTCCCCCGTTTCTTGCAGGGCCTGAAGCCTCATTGGATGTGCATTCGAACGCGATTCTTACAGCTACTATCTATGATTCGTCAGGTCGGCCCATGGCCGCGGACGACATTCCCAATGATATCGAGATTATCTGGGAAGTCATACCCCCCAAGTACCTGCGAGGTATACCCCTCCCTGACGAGCTGTGGTCTGTATCGGAAGACTCTCTCTCTGCCGTCTTGTTCTGCGGTACCCCGGGCAGATTCGACATCACAGTCAAGGCACTAAGGGCTGAACGGGAGCCCACCTCCAGGGAAGCGGAAGTGCGGCCTGAAATGCCTATGGGCGAAGGCTCGCCGTTGGCACGAACATCTCTGGCAGTGCGCACTGTTGATCAAGAGAACACGATCGTGCCGATGGCCATAGGCGGTGACGCCGAGATGGTCAACGAGGCTGGCAGGTATCTTGCACTGGTGGAGGACTTCGAAAGCCCAGTTTCATGGGTTGAAGCAGCATCCTCGCCCTCGGTTGGCTGCATGGTGGAGAATGTGAACATGGAAACCTCGGAATCCCATTTTCCACCTCCTGCCTGGTCCGTCAGCGAGGCCACCAGCCTTCCAGCTCCCGCAGGAATTGCTCTTGCAATGGACTATGATCTGAGGGCCCCGGAAAAGACGCGCGCAGCGTATGCGAAGCCTCCCCAGCCTTCTACACTTCCCGTGGGGACATCTGCCATCTTGATGTGGGTGCACGGCGACGGGGGAAGC
>DMOT01000256.1 GCA_003456765.1 Bacillota bacterium | reverse complement strand
CATTCCCGGATCCGGTTTCACTTCCGATACCGAGCGCCGGGTCGGGGCAGGCTCTTTGGTCGGCGGCGAGGAAACCGCTCGTCTGGCGTCCATAGGGAGCCGGCGGGGCGAGCCGAGGCCGAGACCTCCATATCCGGCTCAGTCAGGCCTGTGGGGACAGCCGACGCTGATCAACAACGTTGAGACGTACGCCAACATTGCCCCGATCATTCTCAAAGGGGCTGAATGGTTCTCGTCCATCGGAACTGAAAAGAGCAAGGGCACGAAGGTGTTTGCCCTCGCAGGAAAGATTAACAACACGGGCCTTGTGGAAGTCCCGATGGGGACGCCTCTGGGCGACATCATCTTCGACATAGGCGGCGGAATACCCAATGGCAAGAAGTTCAAGGCTGCGCAGACCGGAGGTCCGTCCGGAGGCTGTATCCCCGCGCAGTATCTGAATACTCCGATTGATTACGAATCCTTGAAGGAACTCGGAACGATGATGGGCTCAGGAGGACTCATCGTCATGGACGAGGACACCTGCATGGTTGACCTCGCCAAGTTCTTCATGCAATTCATACAGGATGAATCATGTGGGAAATGTGCGCCGTGCCGCATAGGCACGAAGAGGATGCTCGAGATCCTCGATCGCATAACAAAGGGACAGGGTCGGGAAGGCGACGTCGAACTCCTGATAGAACTGGGAGAGCAGATAATGGCTACTGCCATGTGCGGCCTGGGCCAGAGCGCTGCCAATCCTGTGCTGTCGACGATTCGCTACTTCCGAGATGAGTATGACGCTCACATCAGAGATCACAAGTGCCCGGCGTCATCGTGCGCGGCGTTGTTCTACTCCCCGTGTCAGAACTCATGCCCTGCCGATGTGGATGTGCCTCGCTACATTGCTTTGATAAAGGAACGCAAGTTTGCTGAAGCGGCAGCGCTGATCCGCTCCAAGAACCCATTCCCCGCTATCTGCGGACGGGTCTGTGACCATCCGTGCGAATCCAAATGCAGACGCGCTACATTCGACGAGCCTGTAGCGATCAAGTCTCTCAAGAGATTCGCTGCGGATTGGGAGAAGAAGCATGGCGTATCGCCTGCGGCGGAGCACAAGCCCCCGACTGGGAAGCGCGTTGCGATAGTGGGCGCCGGCCCCGCGGGCCTCAGCGCTGCCTACTACCTTGCGCTGGCTGGGCATAAGGTCACCGTATTCGAGGCTTTGCCTGTTGCCGGCGGCTTGCTGGCCGTAGGAATCCCCGAATACAGGCTTCCCAAGGAGATATTGGACTGGGAGATCGAAGTGATCAAGAAGGCCGGCGTAGAGATACGAACCAATACAAGGATCGGCGAAGATGTCAAACTTGACGACCTGGCATCGGAATACGACGCTCTGTTCATAGCAGTAGGAGCCCATAATGAAGTCAAGATGAATGTTCCTGGTGAGGACCTCGAAGGGGTCATGCCTGCAGTGGCTTTCCTCCGCGACGTGGCGCTTGGCGAGCCTGTCAAGGTTGGGAAGAAGGCAGCAGTCGTTGGCGGCGGAAACGCTGCGATCGATGCGGCTCGCACGGCCAAGAGAATGGGAGCCGAAGAGGTTCACATACTCTACCGTAGGCTTAGGGCGGATATGCCTGCTGATGATGGCGAGATTCGAGCTGCGGAGGAAGAGGGCATCCATATCCACTATCTGACCGCTCCGACCAGGATCATTGGCCGGGATGGCAATGTGGCTCAGATTGAATGCGTCAGAATGAAGCTTGGCGAGTTCGACAAGTCAGGCAGAAGGCGCCCGATCCCTGTGGAGGCATCGCGCACAACGGTCGACGTCGACACCGTCATACCCGCCATTGGGCAGGCCGTCGACACATCGTTCATAGCGCCGTTGTCTGATACAAGAGAGACTCTCTTTACGACGAAATCGGGCTTGCTCATTACTGACCCCGATTCGCTCGAGACTAGCATTCCCGGAGTCTTTGCGGGCGGGGATTGTGTGACAGGACCATGGAGTGTCGTGGCCGCGATTGGGGCAGGTCGCGAGGCTGCATACAGCATAGACAAGTTCCTTGGCGGCGATGCCTGGATTGGAGCTCATGCCGAGATCGAGCGCTCCTTGGTCGGCGTGCCGATCGAGGAGGAGTGCAAGCGGTGCCCGATGCCGGAATTGCCCATCTCTGAGCGAGCAAGGAACTTCAAGGAAGTCGAACTTGGATTCACAGAGGATATGGCGGTGGCGGAAGCTGCTCTTTGTTTCAGGTGTGACGTCCGTGAGCCGTAAGACCACGAGAATGGAGTGTGATAGGAATGGGTGATGTTACTCTCACCATTGACGGACGGCAAGTCACTGTCCCAGAAGGCACGAGCGTTCTCGAGGCCGCAGCACAGGCGGGCGTCAATATCCCCAGCCTCTGCTACCTCAAGGACATAAATGAGATAGGTTCGTGCAGAGTGTGTGTAGTGGAAATAGAAGGAGCCAGAGCTCTGGCTGCGTCGTGTGTAACCCCTGCAGCAGATGGAATGGTAGTGCACACTAACACCAAACGTGTGCGGGAGGCGCGCCGCGCAGTGCTTGAGCTGCTCATATCGAACCATCCTTTTGAGTGCCTCACATGCGTCAGGAGCGGTTCCTGCGAGTTGCAGAGCCTCGCTGAGGCCATGGGCATCAGGGAGATAAGGTTCGAAGGAGCTAAATCAGAGCATCCCGTGGATGACACCACTCCGTCAATAGTCCGGGATCCGAGCAAGTGTATCTTGTGTCGAAGGTGCGTGTCGGTTTGCGAGAAAGTTCAGGGAGTCTCTGCTCTCGGACTTGCAGGGCGAGGATTCGACTCTGTGGTGAGCCCCGCTGGCGAGCTGCCGTTGAATGAAGCGGCATGCACCCTCTGTGGGCAGTGCGTGCTCGTATGCCCAACTGGCGCGCTTTCGGAAGTGGACTCCACTGGCGCGGTGTGGGAAGCTCTGGGAGATCCAAACAAGCATGTGGTGGTGCAGACTGCGCCTGCCATCAGAGTAGCGTTGGGCGAGGAGTTCGGAGAGGCTCCGGGCTCGATCGTTACGGGGCAAATGGTTGCGGCCCTACGTACCCTCGGCTTTGACAAGGTGTTTGACACCAACTTCACAGCCGACCTCACGATACTTGAGGAAGGCAACGAGTTGCTCCACAGGCTTTCGGAAGGCGGCAAACTGCCGATGATCACATCGTGCAGCCCGGGCTGGATCAAGTTTATTGAGCATTTCTACCCTGACATGCTCGATCACTTGTCCACATGCAAGTCGCCGCAGCAGATGTTCGGAGCGTTGGCCAAAACTTACTATGCTGAAAAGGCAGGCATCGATCCTAAGGACATGTTCGTGGTGTCGGTAATGCCTTGCACGGCGAAGAAGTTCGAATGCACACGGCCTGAGATGCAGTCATCAGGATACCAGGATGTCGACGCAGTGCTGACTACCAGGGAGCTTGCGCGAATGCTGCGCGAGATTGGTGCTGACCCAACGGAACTGGAGCCAGAGGAATTCGACGCTCCGCTTGGAATCGGCACAGGAGCTGCCGTGATCTTCGGCGCCACAGGAGGCGTCATGGAGGCCGCGCTCAGAACCGTGTATGAGGTGGTAACAGAGAAGGAACTGGAGTCCGTCGATTTCACCGATGTCAGGGGCTTCGAGGGAATCAAGGAGGCTGAAGTCGACCTTGACGGCACAGTCGTGCGCGTCGCGGTCGCCCACGGCCTTGGCAATGCCCGGAAGCTGCTCGAGATGGTGAAGTCTGGCGAAGCGTCATATGAGTTCATAGAGATAATGGCATGCCCGGGCGGATGCATCGGCGGCGGCGGGCAGCCTATCGGGACAAACACAGAGCGGCGGCTTGAGAGAATAGAAGGCATATACAAGGCGGATAAGGGACTGCCGCTTCGCAAGTCTCACGAGAACCCGGCCGTCAAAACCCTATATGAGGAGTTCCTCGGGGAGCCTCTTGGAGAGAGGTCCCATGAATTGCTGCACACGCACTATACGCCACGTGGCAGGTGGCACTGGGACAAGTAAGAAGCAGGGTTGTGGGGCGCAGCAGAGGCGGCCCCAAAACTCAGCCTGCCGTGTGCGGCGCGGGATATCATAGTCAATTGCAGAGAACTCGAGGGGCGCGTCACGTTGACGCGCCCCTCGAATGCCTCGGCTGAATTTGAGGGATAGAGCTTGAACTGACTGGCGAATATAGGCCATACTAAGAATCAACGGGGAGGCGCCTTTCTCCGGGCAGAACAGTGGGGCGAACGACTGTAGGGGGGTTTGATCATTGGACGAATGGTTCACCACGGATGAGTTGCCGAATGGAATAGATCTTCACGTAATGCAGACATCCAAATTCAAGAGCACCGCGATTACTGCGGTAATCTACTCGGATTTGGCCGAGGATACAGTCACCCTAAACGCCATTTTGCCGGAGGTGCTGACCAGGGGTACAAGGCGTTGGCCAAGAACCGCTGAGCTCATGCAGAACCTTGACAGCCTGTACGGGACGGGCCTTTCTGCGATTGTCGGCAAGAGGGGCGAGAGGCATCTCCTGATCTTCTCTGTTGACGTGGCCAATGATGCATACCTGTCGGCAAATGAAGACCTATTAGGCCAGGGGCTGGCGGTATTGCGCGACGTAATGTTCGACCCAGTTCTGGAAGGCGGAGCATTCCGGAAAGATTACGTGGAGCAGGAAAAGCTTAACCTCAGACGTCGAATCGAGAGCATCATCGACAACAAGCTGGGCTATGCCTTCAAGAGATGCAATGAAGAGATGTTCAGGGGCGAACCATACAGCCTGCACAGATTGGGCCGGGTCGGGGATATTCCTCGTATTGATCCTGAAGGCCTCCGTTCCTGGCATGCGCAGGCGGTTTTGCAGTTCCCGTTGGACATTTTCGTAGTGGGTGATGTAGCCCGTGAGCATGTGTTGGAGCTTGTGGGAGAGGTGTTCGGCATGGAACGCGCCCCTGTGCCGTTCAAGGCGCATGTAGAAGCTGAACATCGAGTGCCTGCCCAACCGAGACGCATCGTTGAGGCTATGGATGTGAACCAGGGCAATCTGGTCATGGGTTATTCTACGGGCATCACCTGTGCCGACCCGGATTACCCGGCGCTTCTGATGGCCAATGGCATCTATGGGGCGTATACGCATTCGAAGCTGTTTCAGAATGTCCGAGAGGGCGAAAGCCTGGCGTACTCCGTCTATTCCGGAATTGACCGGAACAAGGGTGTCATGAATGTTTGGGCGGGGATAGCACCTGACGCCATGGACAGGGCGGTCGAGATAATCGAGGCGCAGTTGGATGATGTGGGATCGGGCAGGATCTCTGATGACGAAATAGAGAAAACTCGCAGGGCAATCGCAAGAGACATACGCATGATGGGAGACAGTCCGAGTGCACAGATCGATTATGCGATCGTCTCGAGGATAAATGGCGTTCAAGAGACACCCGATGAGCTCTTGCGTCGCATCGAAGCGATTTCTCTCGATGACGTAGTCCGTGTTGCTGGCAGGCTTAAGCTTGACACAATCTACTTCCTGCGTGATGAGGGGGACAATGCCGGTGCATAGTATGGAAATTGCTCGGTCGGAATTGCTCAAGGAAGAGGTCGCTACTACTCGTCTCGATTGCGGCCTGGAAGTGTGCGTACAGCGCAAGAGGGGATATGCAAGGAAGTACGGTGTGTTTGCTACGAGGTATGGATCGCTAGATACGAAATTCCGCAGAGCCGATACAGGAGAGGTTGTGGACGTTCCTGACGGACTGGCTCACTTTCTTGAGCACAAGCTTTTTGAGGAGGAGTCAGGGTCGATTGATGACGTCTTTGCGGAATTGGGCGCTTACTCAAATGCTTTCACAGACTATACAATGACTGGCTACCTGTTCTCCTGCGTCGACAATTTCTGGCCTTGCCTTGACACCCTCTTGGATTTCGTGATGAGGCCCCATTTTACCGAGGAGAACGTGGAAAAAGAGAAGGGCATAATCGAACAGGAGATCAAGAGGAATGAGGATTCCCCTGGTTGGCAGGCGACGTACAGAATGCTGAAAGCAATGTATAAGCGCTTTCCTGTCCGTGTGGAAGTCGCGGGGACAGTCGATTCAATACGTTCCATAGATGCGGACATCCTGTACAGGTGCTACAATACGTTCTATCATCCGTCCAACATGACGTTATTCGTTGTTGGAGATGTTGCCCCGGATGAGGTGGCGGAGCGCACCTCGGAAGCTCTCGGCAACAGGGACTACGGGCCGGCACCTGCGGTGGAGTGCCTCTACCCGCAGGAACCGCGGGAGGTCGGCGCCAGGCGTGTGGAACGTAGAATGCCGGTGTCAGAGCCGTTGGTCTGTTTCGGGTTCAAAGACAATGATGTGGGATATGAAGGCACTAGGCTCTTGCGGAAGACTGTGTGTATGGAGATGCTGCTCTACACGTTGATAGGAAGAAGCTCTGAGCTATACAACGAGCTCTACGAAGCAGGGTTGCTCGACCATACGTTCGACTGGAACTTCGATTGCGACAAGGACTACAGTTTCGCGGTGTTCGAGGGGAAGAGCAGTTCTCCTGATGCTTTGGTGGACCGCGTTTGCCGGGGGATAAGTGACTCGCTTGCCGGAGGCATCGACAGAGAGCTGTTTGAGCGTGCTCGCCGGAGCTTCATAGGTTCTGCACTGAGAGCATTCAACTCCTTGGAGTTCATAGCCTACAACTTCCTTGACTATCACTTCAGGACGATGAGGTTGCTTGACAGGGTCGGAGTTGCTGAGAACATCTCTTTGGGCGAAGTCATTGATCTCGGGAAGCGGCTGTTCGATCCTGAGATGCTTGCAGTATCTGTGGTGAATCCTCTGTAATAGAAGGTTCGCTGGCAGTGAGGGGGATAGACATGACGAAACTGCTCTTGGTTAGACATGGGGAGACCATGTTCAATCGCGAAAGAAGACTGCAGGGATGCAGGGATGTTCCCCTCTCAGATCTCGGGATCCGGCAAGCGGATGCCTGTGCCGACTACATAGCCTCCTTCAGTCATGGCAGAATCACAGCTGTCTACTCAAGCCCTCTATCGAGGGCATACGTGACTGCAGGCACCATTGGCAAGGCAATTGGGATTGATGTCGTGACCGACGATCGCCTCAAAGAGATCGACGTTGGCGCGTTGGAAGGCATGACCTGGGATGAAGTGCAATCGGCCTACGCGGATTTCATGGCCGAACATAGAGCTGATCCCATTGGAACCAGGTATCCGGGTGGGGAGAGCGTGGTGGATGTTTCGGCTCGAGCGCGTTATCTCGCTAACACATTTGTCCGCCATCATGGCAACGAGACCATTGTTGTCGTCGGCCATGCAATTGTTCTGAAAGCTCTGATTTGCCATGTGCTCAATTTGGATGTAGCGAATCACTTGCGGCTTACGGTGGGCAATGCATCTTTGAGCATTGCTAGTGTTTCCCGGGTGGACGGCGGCGTACACGGCAGAATTCTGCGGCTTAACGACAGGCATTTCCTCGAGGCGCTCAGGATTGACGAGCCTCCGAAGGAGGTGTTGCGAGAGTGATATCTAGAGGTGCTCGCAACCATCCAATTACGAGGGGGGTCATATGTTCGAAAGGCAAGAGCTTTGTGGAACGCGCCTACAGCCCTGAGAGGCTCGAGGCAAATGTCTCCACGAGAGATCCGTCAGCTCCGGTGGTTCCATGGTCTGATGGGAAGTTCTCCACCGATTCAGGGAAGATAGAGCTGTGGTCCCAAAGTTCCAGGCTGCGAGGTGAAGATCCATTTCCTAGCTATGTTCCGCCGCACGAGGGCTGTTGCGGGGAGTCCCCGTTCATTGACAGGTGAGGAAGTCAGTGATATTGGGCTTCGGGCGGCGTTTTATGACTGCGCCTGTGAAGTGGAAAGAGCCTGAGACCCAATAGGCGAGTGACAATTTGCATCTGGAATCTATAGGCAGGTGGTGTTTTCAATGTGGTGCGTGTCAGAGGAGAGCAGGCCCAGGGCCAGGGACATACGAATACAGACTGGCATTTTCTCTCCTGGAAAGCTGAATGCCATTACGGATGTATCCGGTGTCATGGTCGGCCATTGCACTGTATGCCACGGAGAGGGCAAGCTCGTTCCTGGCAAGGGCCCTGCCAGAACAGGAGTGACAGCGATCCTCCCCCACAGTGGCAACGTATTTCGTGAGAAAGTTCCGGCTGCAGCTCTTGTGTTCAACGGGTACGGCAAATCTGTGGGCCTTCACCAGATGAACGAGACGGGCACTTTGGAGACGCCCGTAATCCTGTCGAATACCCTTAACGTTGGGATTGTGGCCGATGCGTTGGTTGAATGGTGTATCGCGAAAAACGACGACATAGGGATCACAACCAGCACTGTCAATCCTGTGGTCGGGGAGGTTAACGATGGTTACCTCAATGATATCCAGGGTCGGCATGTGCGCAAAGAACATGTGTTTGCGGCCATAGAGGGAGCAACATCTGGTCCGGTTAGGGAAGGCTCGGTTGGAGCGGGCACCGGAAGCACCTGCCTTGGATGGAAAGGCGGCATAGGGACGTCGTCCAGGGTTTTGCCAGGGAGTCTTGGCGGCTACACGGTTGGAGTGTTGGTCCAGTCCAACTTCGGTGGCGTCCTCACGGTGGACGGCGTGCCTGTAGGCCGTGAACTTGGACGTTATGCATACCGGGATCATCTGGAAGATTCCTCTCCGGAGCGGATTGAAGATGACGGGTCGGTGATGGTTGTTGTAGCTTCTGATGCACCGTTGGACCATCGACAGTTGAGACGGCTGGCGGCGAGGGCCAGTCTTGGCCTTGCCCGCACCGGATTCTACGGCAGCAATGGTTCGGGCGATTTCTTCCTGGCTTTTTCAACGGCTCTTCGCATTCCGCACGAAGGGGAGGCAATGCTCAATGCCGATGTTGTGGCAAATGACTCCATGTCAGCTCTGTTTCTTGCAGTGGTAGAGGCGACTGAGGAGGCTGTCCTGAATTCGATGTTGAAGGCCACGACTGTAGTTGGGCGTGACGGGCATGTTGTTGAAGCCATAGACATAGCAGAGCTCTCAGCCTTGATGCGCGAGTACAAGAGATTCGGCCGATGATTCTTTGTGGCCTCGCATTTCTGCGCAGTCCCCGAGTTTGCATTGCACGCAACTCAGAGCCTAGCCGCTCCATTAGGCCAAGATACTTCTTGCGAGTTACCTAGAGGATCTTGGATATGGTCTCCAGTAGCCCTTGGGGAGGAATAATCGTGACAGCCAGCACGCTCTGCCCTTCATGCAACATGCAACATTGCATATGCCTATACTAAAGTGATAGAATTGAATAGGCGAAGCATGCAAGCTCCCCTGCATTCCCGGCAGGGACCAGTGGGGTGTTATCTATGCTCGTGGCGATGCTGGAGGCAGGCAATAATGGATTTTGGGGGTAGTCTGGCCTATGGCCATCACCACCATTGTTAGCGAATGGTACAGCGAAAACCGATGGCTAGCGTTGATTCCTGGTTCGACAAAGAGAATGATTTCGGTCTCTTCTGGGGTGGAGGCAGATGCTCTCCGGGGTGAAGCCAGAGTTGTTCAGGGGCCGACAGCCTCTGTTTCTCGTGCCATACGAGATGCAGTCGAACGCTTGGAGGAATTGTGGGCGACTTGCTTCGTCATGGCCTGCAAGGATGCATGGCGATTGCTTTTGGTCTGCATCGCTTTCGGCTACTACATTAATACGTTTGGCCCGCACTTGTTTGCGGGCAATTTTCTTTTTTGTAGGCATATGGGTCTGATGAACTGCAACAGTACAGCTGAACAGTGCTTTGCAGCTCAAATTTTCTAGATGAGCAGGGTGTGTTTTTGGCGGCCGAGAAGAGGCTGCCAGGGGAGGCACTAGGCTCGGATCTCAGGTCCGAGGGTGCAGGTGCGTCCTCGACGAAGTAACTACTAGATGTGGAGGGGAGTCCATGACTTCTGCGGCAGGCCCCGAGGTTCCAGTCCTCGTGAGGCACGAATGGTGTAAGGGCTGTGGAATATGTATCTCCATGTGCCCGAAGAAAGTTCTTGAGGCAGCACCAGACGGAAAAGCTATTGTAGCAAGGCCTGAAGATTGCATCAAGTGCGAAACCTGCGAGATTATGTGCCCGGATTTCGCCATACGCGTTGTGGGCGGCAGATCCAGGGGAGTAGCGCAGGGAAAGGGGGACGTTGCTGGTGCCAGGGGGTAAAGGCAAGGATTTGCGGTTATTGCAGGGCAATGAGTGCTGTGCGGAAGCTGCAATTCTGGCAGGTTGCAGGTTCTTTGCAGGCTATCCCATAACACCCTCTACGGAGATCGCAGAGCTTCTCTCTGAGAAGCTTCCGCAGGTGGGTGGGCATTTCATACAGATGGAAGATGAGATAGCCAGCATGGCAGCGGTAATAGGGGCGTCGCTTACAGGCGCCAAGTCCATGACAGCTACGTCGGGCCCGGGTTTCTCACTGAAACAGGAGAACATCGGGTTTGCTTCATTCACTGAGATTCCATGTGTGATAGTCAACGTTCAGCGGACGGGGCCCAGCACAGGTTTGCCTACTGCTCCGGCGCAGGCAGACCTCATGCAGGCCAGATGGGGAACACATGGCGACCATCCCATTGTTGCTCTGTATCCGTCCACCGTGCCTGAGGTATTCGATCTAACGGTGAAGGCATTCAATATCTCAGAACGGCTTAGGGTTCCGGTAATTCTTCTTATGGACGAAGTCGTGGGTCATATGAGGGAGAAAGTAGAGATACCTCACGCATCTGAAATTGAGATAATCAACAGGCCGCAGCCTGATGTTCCACCTGAGAAGTATCTGCCATATGCAGCAGGCCCGGATGG
>DMOT01000074.1 GCA_003456765.1 Bacillota bacterium | reverse complement strand
GCCTGGATCTGCCTGTGGAGGAAGTTCGCAGTGGACGCCACGTCGGCCTCATGCTGGGAACGATGGATGTGCGCAGATTTGAAGCAGCCCTTGCCGAGGCGTCCGAAACCGCAGTGGGACTGGCATGGGAATTGATAGGCGCCGACAACGAAAAAGCATATCTTTTGGTGGCACACGCACTGTCTGATGCCGACGCAGCCTTGCGGGCGTTATCGCAGGCTGGTTTTGCCGAGGTGCGGCTCGACCAATATACTGGCGTGCCTGGGGAGATCCTTGCCCGTCTTCGTGGCGAGTTGGACGACATACGCAAGAGGCGCAGCGAGATCGCGCAAGCCATGGACGTCCTTGTCGAGGAAAGGTCCAGTGCGTTCGCGCTTTATGATCATTTCCACCTGGAGCGGGCGAGATATGCCATAACCAACAGGTTTGGCGGAACTGAGCACACCTTCATGGTTGAAGGGTGGGTTCAGACCAAAGACCTTGAGGAGTTCAGAACCCAGATTCGAAAGATTGCCGATGACATTGTCGTGTTGGACAGGCCCCCGCTGGAGGATGAGGAAGCTCCGGTGGAGCTGACAAACAAGGGGCTTGCCGCGCCGTTCGAAGTGATCACGAAGACCATGGGCTATCCCAGGCAGGGCACTATTGACCCCAGCCCGTATCTTGGCCCGTTCTTCTTGATATTCTTCGGGCTATGCATGACAGATGCTGTCTATGGCTTGTTTATTGCAGGGATTGCTTTGCTTCTCATGAAGAAGACTCGTTCCCGCCTTGGAGATGGAGGGTTTCTCGACCTGATCTTCATGTGCGGGATTGCTACCGTGTTCGTAGGTGCGCTCCTCGGCGGTTGGCTGGGCGATCTTCCAAAGCGCCTTTTCGGCCTCGACACCGCTATCCTCTTTGATCCCCTGGAGAACCCGACTACATTCCTGATACTCTCCTTCGCCATGGGTGTAATTCAGTTGTACGCCGGGATCATTATCAAGGGCTATGACAACGTGCGAAAAGGGGAGTGGCTGTCAGCCCTGTATGACCAGGGATTCTGGCTTGTGTGGCTCACAAGCTTGATGCTTACCATTGGAGGATCAGCTCTTGGTCCGAAAGGCCCTGAGATAGCAGGGATAGCAAAATGGTTCATGATTGCTTCAGCCCTGGGGCTCATCGCCACTCAGGGCAGGCAGCATAGGAACCCGATTAAGCGAATTGGCTCAGGATTGCTGTCGCTCTACAACACAACCGGGTTCATGAGTGATGTCATCTCATATGCAAGGCTTTTTGGATTGGGATTCACAAGCACTGTTCTGGCTTCAGTAATGAACGACCTGTTCTTGAGGCCTGCAGGGATCCCCATAATAGGCCCTGTTCTGGCCATCGTCGGGTTGGCATTTGGCCACCTCTTCAACATTCTTATCAATATCATTGGCTCTTACGTCCACTCCAGCCGTCTGCAATACGTGGAGTTTTTCGGGCAGTTCTTCGAGGCTGGAGGGCGAAGATTCATGCCGTTTGGCATGTCCACAAAGTACGTAACGGTGGATAACTCTAAGGAGGCATAGCACACATGGATTTCACACTAGGCACACTTCTTGGGTTCATGGCAATTGGACTCGCCGTAATTCCAGGCGGGTACGCATCATCCAAGGCCGTCGGCATGGTTGGACGAGCCGGCGCAGGGGTGATCACTGAAGATCCTGACAAGTTCGGTCCAGTCCTGATTCTGCAGGCGCTTCCTGGAACCCAGGGAGTCTACGGGTTCCTTACGGGCTTGATGATCATGGTGAAGATGGGCGTTCTCGGCGGATCGATACAGGCGCTTACCACGAACCAGGGGATCATGTTCATTCTTGCCGCAGTTCCCATCGCGGCACTGGGTTGGCTTTCCGCCATATTCCAGGGGCAGGTTGCCGCCTCAGGCGTCAACATTGTCGCGAAGCGTCCGGAGGAAATGGGAAAGGCAGTAATCCTTGCTGCAATGGTCGAGACGTATGCTGTCCTTGCTCTCCTTGCAAGCCTATTGATGGTACTCTCGATCAACGTCTGATCAGCCGGGAGTGTATGATATGGAAAACCTCGAAAGACTGAAGGGCCGAATTCTGGATGAAGCACGTGAAAGGGCTGACAGAATTCTAAGCGCTGCCGGGGAAAGGTGCGCTGAGATCGACCAGGAAGCCAAAGCCAAATCGGATGAGATACGGAAGAGTGCCATCGAAAGAGCCCGTGCTGTGGCAGGCGAGGACGAGAGGCGCGCCGAGATCATGCGTTCTCTCGAGATCCGCAATGCTATGCTTCGCGCTAAGGGCGATGCTATTGAGGAAGTAATGGCTGAAGTTCCTGCCAGAATACGTGCGCTGCCCGATGGAAAATATCTTGGAATCATGAAGAAGATGATGATCAGTGCAGCTCCAGTGGGTGAGGTAGAGGTCCTTGTGGCTGCGTCTGATCGAGGGCGCATTGACTCGGAATTCATTAAGGATGTAGCTTCGGAGCTCGCGGCCGGAGGCCGAAAGACCCAACTTAAGCTTTCGTCTGATACAGCGGATCTTGCAGGCGGGTTCATACTCAGGGCATCCACCGTTGAGGTGGATTGTTCCCTGGATTCGTTGTTGGTGGCGTGCGAGAATGAACTGGCGCCACTGATTGCAGAGGCTCTATTCGGGAGGTCGTAGCCTTGGGTTTCGATGACAGGTTTGCATACGTGTCGGGAAGGATTTGGGCTATCGAAAATCGCATGATTGATCGGGCCAGATTCAACCGGATGATCGATGCAGGCAGCCCAGAGGAGCTGGTGCGAATCCTCAGTGAAACTGAATATGGACAGGGCCGCGAGATCATTCCTGAACGCTATGAGGAGATCATAGACGAGGAGCTCAAGCGCATCCATCAGTTCATTGCCGAGTTTTCGCCCGACCCGGAGCTCACCGGGGTACTCAGAGCCAAACACGATTTTCACAACATGAAGGTTCATCTCAAGTCGCGCCTGGTCAAAAGGGACCTGGGCAATGAAGTGAGGGAAGGACTCGGGCTGTCGTCAGTTGGATTGATCGACCCTGATCGGATCGGAGAATACGCTGATATCATTATGCTTGAGTATTATCCGCCAGATGGCGAAGATGATTCAGGCGAACACGATGATGAAGTGGTCGTGTCTGGCGACCCCGCAGAGAAGGACGAGGCCGGGGCGGCTCTGGAGAATGCAATCGTTGATGCCGGACGCAAGGCCGTTGAAGCGTATTTGAGGCATGGCCGGGATCCGCAGCATATCGACTTTGTGATGGACCGCGCATCATATGATTACTTCTACAATGTCGCCATTTCAAGGAGAGCTCGCGAACTCGAGGAGATCGTGGCGGCAATGGCGGATCTTGCGAACATAAAGATCTGCATGCGGCTGCGTGCTATAGGAAAAGATGCAGATTTTGCGCGCGACGTATTGCTTCCACATGGAACCCTTGACGCCGGCGCGCTTCTTGAAGCATATGAGAAGCCGGACGCGGATTTTGTGGCCCACTTTAAGGCCACGCCCTATGCGGCCCTCGTAGAAAAAGGCATGAATGCCTGGCTTGCCAGCGGATCATTAGTTGTCCTTGAGAACCTTGCCACAGCCGAACTGGAGATGAAGATGGTTCCTGAAAGAGGCGCTGCTATTGGCTATGAGACTGTGCTGGCTTACCTTGCCGCAAGAGAGGTTGAAGCTGACAAGCTGCGGCGGATCTTCGTTGGCAAGATGAACAGGATCCCACCAGATGTGATCCGTGAGAGGCTGAGTGGTGCGTATGCATAAGATTGCGGTTATCGGGGATGAAGACTCCATCCTGGGCTTTCGGGCCCTGGGCGTGTCAGTCTTCCCTGCAAGGAATGGAAAGGAAGCAGAGGAGGCGCTCCGCCGGGCGGCGCGCCGTGATTATGCTGTTATATACATTACCGAAACACACGCGAGCGAGATCATCGACGTGATTACAGAATACAGCCAGGAACCCCTGCCTGTTGTGCTGACTATACCGGACAATAAGGGCGAGCGGGGAGCGGCTATGGAGAAGATAAGGCGGACGGTGGAGAAAGCGCTCGGCGCCGACATCTTGTTCGGAAGAGAGGGGAATGCCTGATATGAACCATGGGACGGGCGTAGGAACTATTGCAAAAGTATCGGGGCCTCTGGTTGTCGCTTCAGGGATGGCGGGGGCCAAGATGTACGATGTCGTGCGCGTCTCCGAGCAGCGACTGATAGGCGAGATCATCGAGATGAGAGGGGACCGCGCTTCAATACAGGTGTACGAAGAGACGGCCGGGCTTGGACCAGGTGAGCCGGTGTACACTACGGGAGAGCCTCTCTCAGTCGAGCTGGGTCCTGGACTGATCGGGTCCATATACGATGGTATTCAGCGGCCGCTCGACCGCATCAGGGAGATGGCGGGAGACCGCATAACACGCGGGCTGGAGGCTACGGGGCTCGACCGCGAGAAGGTATGGGACTTTGCTCCGAAAGTGTCTGACGGGGTAGATGTGACAGCCGGCGACATCCTCGGCACAGTGCAGGAGACGCCAGTTGTTGAGCACAGAATTATGGTGCCGCCGGGAGTATCCGGGAAGGTAACATGGATTCACAAAGGTCCTGCCAGAGTAACTGACGTAATAGCAAAGGTCGAGACGGCGGGCGGAGTTCGCGAGATTCAGATGATGCAGAGATGGCCAGTGCGGCAGGGCCGTCCGTTCGGGACCAAACTTGCGCCGGGCGAACCCCTTGTGAGCGGGCAGCGAGTGCTCGACACTTTCTTCCCCGTTGCCAAGGGCGGAACCGCATGTATTCCCGGACCGTTTGGATCCGGAAAAACAGTCGTCCAGCACCAGCTCGCCAAGTGGGCTGATGCTGAAATAGTTGTTTATGTCGGATGCGGCGAGCGAGGCAACGAGATGACCGACGTTCTCATGGAATTTCCTGAGCTGCTAGACCCCAAGAGCGGAGAACCCCTGATGAAGAGGACAGTGCTGATAGCGAACACGTCGGACATGCCGGTCGCGGCGCGCGAATCGTCGGTTTACACCGGAATAACTATTGCCGAGTACTTCCGCGACATGGGCTATTCGGTGGCTTTGATGGCCGACTCCACGTCGAGATGGGCTGAGGCGCTTCGCGAGATGTCAGGGCGCCTTGAGGAGATGCCGGGCGAGGAAGGTTATCCGGCATACCTGGGCTCCAGGGTGTCGGAGTTCTATGAGAGGGCTGGCAGAGTGACCTGCGTAGGCTCTGACGGGAGAGAGGGAGCTCTCACAGTGGTGGGTGCAGTGTCGCCCCCTGGCGGAGACCTGTCGGAACCGGTAGCGCAGGCGACGCTCAGGGTTGTGAAAGTATTCTGGGCGCTTGACGCGAACCTGGCTTACAGCCGCCACTTTCCGGCAGTCAACTGGCTTACCAGCTACTCGCTGTATCTTGAAAACATAGATGAAAGCCTGAGAAAGATGGTAGGCAGCGAGTTCATTGACATGAGGCAGGAGGCCATGAGAATACTCCAGGAAGAGGCGAGCCTGTCTGAGATAGTGAGGCTGGTGGGGATGGACGCCCTGTCGCCTGGAGAACGCATTACGATGCAGACGGCGCGGAGCATTCGCGAAGACTTCCTTCACCAGAACGCTTTCCACGAGGTCGACACATATACATCCCTGAAGAAGCAGGCTGCGATGTTAAGAGTCATCCTCGAGCTGGATCACGCGTGCCGTGATGCGGTAGAGAAGGGAGCATCCTTCAGCCAGTTGACGGAGTTGGCAGTCCATGGCAAGATCGGGCGGATGAAGTATGTTGAGGAAGCTAACGTCTCGGATATCGACGAGTTGGCTCTCGAGGTCAGACGGGAAGTAGCTGCCCTTACTGCCGGCGGAGGTGAGGACGTTGCTTAAGGAATATCTTACTGTCAAAGAAGTTGCCGGGCCTCTCATGCTGGTTGAGAAGGTTGAAGAGGCCAAGTATGGCGAATTGGTTGAGATAGTTGTTGGAGAAGGCGAGACCAGGCGAGGACGAGTGCTAGAAGTGGAGGGCACAAATGCCCTCGTTCAGCTCTTTGAGGGCTCAGCAGGTTTGGAGCTTACGTCAGCCCGGGTCCGATTTTTGGGGCGAGGACTGGAGCTAGGCGTGTCCCCTGAGATACTGGGACGCGTCTTTGATGGGCTGGGGCGTCCGATTGACGATGGGCCCAGAATCATACCCGAGGCTCGCCTGGACACCAATGGTAACCCCATAAACCCGTATGCCCGAGACTACCCGTCTGAGTTTATTCAGACTGGAATATCTGCCATCGACGGACTCAATACGCTAGTGCGCGGGCAGAAACTTCCGATCTTCTCCGGCTCTGGATTGCCCCACTCGCAGTTGGCTGCGCAGATTGCAAGGCAGGCCCGGGTTGTTGGGACCGGGGAGCAGTTCGCAGTCGTGTTTGGAGCTATGGGCATCACGTTCGAAGAGGCGAATTTCTTCATCGCCGACTTCAGGCGCACAGGCGCTATTGAACGTGCAGTGCTTTTCATAAACCTTGCAGACGACCCTGCAATCGAACGGATCTCCACACCCAGGATGGCGCTGACTGCAGCGGAATACCTTGCGTACGAACTTGGCATGCACGTGCTGGTCATTCTGACTGACATGACAAACTACTGCGAGGCCTTGCGCGAGGTTTCAGCTGCTCGCAGAGAGGTTCCTGGAAGGCGCGGGTATCCGGGATACCTGTACACAGACCTTGCAACTATTTATGAGCGTGCGGGCAGAATCAAGGGGAAGAAGGGCTCGATTACGCAAATCCCCATTCTGACAATGCCCGAAGATGACAAGACGCATCCTATCCCGGACCTTACAGGCTACATCACTGAGGGACAGGTGATCGTCAGCAGAGAGCTTCACCGGAAGGGAATATATCCCCCGATCGACGTGCTTCCGTCCCTCTCGAGATTGAAGGACAAGGGGATAGGCGAAGGAAAGACAAGAGAGGATCACGCTGACACCATGAACCAGCTATACGCTGCTTATGCGCGGGGCAAGGAAGCCAAGGAACTGGCAGTGATCCTCGGTGAGGCGGCTCTGTCTCCTTCTGACAAGATCTTCTCCAGATTCGCAGACGAGTTTGAACAGAGATACGTCAAGCAAGGCGTCGACGAGAATAGGGGAATTGAGCAGACACTTAGCATAGGTTGGGATCTGCTCGCGATGCTGCCTGTGAGCGAGCTAACGCGTATCAGGATGGAGTTCATCGAGAAGTACCTCCCGACCGATGAAGAAGAAACAGAGCCCGCGAGGGAGTGATCGGGCGCCATGAACACCAGAGTCAGTCCAACCAGAATGCATCTGCTCGAGCTGAAGAAGAGGCACGCTGTGGCCGTGCGCGGCCATAAGCTTCTCAAGGACAAGCTGGACGAGCTGATGAAGCAATTCCTCGAGCTGGTGAAGCGCGACAGGGAATTGAGAGAAGAAGTCGATGAGAAGCTCGGCGAGGCTTTCAGAGGCTTTCTCATAGCGCGGGGCGCGATGTCTTCCAACTCCGTGGATGCAGCGTTGATGTACCCGAAGGAGCGCGTTGCCTTAAAAGCTTCCCGGCGGCACATAATGAACGTTGAGGTCCCTAAGTTTGAATGGAGTTTTGAGGGACAAGAAGACAGGACCAATATATATCCCTACGGGTTTGCATACACCTCGTCCGAACTCGACACGGCCATCAGGCTTCTTTCAGAGGCCATGCCGGGCCTCGTGGAGTTGGCTGAAGTCGAAAAGTCAGTGGAGCTTCTGGCTGGCGAGATCGAAAGGACGAGAAGACGTGTAAACGCTCTTGAACACGTTGTTATACCCCAGCTTGAAACCTCGATCAAGTATATCACCATGAAGCTCGATGAGGCGGAGCGCGCGAACATCACGAGGTTGATGAAGGTCAAGGAGATAGTGGGGGATAGGAGCGTCTGAGGCAGCCCTAGCCGGCCTTAGCCGGCCTTGGTCAGTGAACTTGCTGTGGTTGCCAGGCGAAGACGAGCGTGGAGAGTGTGTAGACGCCGGGGCGCAGAGTGCGTTCTGGCGTTTTCGCTATTGGCGTCAATAGCTTTTGCCGCCAATAGCATCCGCGCCACTCCACATGTGAGGGGTAGAGTCCGTTTTTCGCATGTGGGCTTTGCCATGA
>DMOT01000096.1 GCA_003456765.1 Bacillota bacterium | reverse complement strand
GGCTTATCCTTCCGCCCCAATGGGCAGATAGGGAGGTGACCTGTTCGCCTAGTACGCTGAAACATCTATTGCACAGTGACAAGTCTAGAGTCCTCTAAGGTTACTACTTCAATCCACAGAGGAGAGTGCGATACCATGAGAAACGCTACTAGAGTATGGATTTGTGCTATTGTTGCACTGTTGTGCTGTATGCCACTTGGCGCGTCGGCAGCCCGAAAAGAGATAAACGTTCTTATGGAATCAGTTCCGGACACAGACTTCGTTTTAGAGTGTTTGCCTGAGTTTGAAAAGGCGACGGGGATTAAGGTAAACATCGAATCGGTAACGTATGCAGCGATGCATGAGAAACTCATCCCGCAACTCACAGCGAGGCGCGGCAGCTACGACGTGATAGTGGTTGACAAGCAATGGGTTGGCGAATTCGTAGGAGCGGGATGGCTGGAACCCCTGGATCGCTACATTGCCAACACCAAGGGGTTTGACACTTCGGTATATGTTCCCGCTCTGTTCAATCAGATAGGGCAGGTTCACGGATCAACATACATGCTACCATTCTACAACTACAGTATGGGGCTTGTTTACAGAACCGACTTATTTAAGGATGCACAACTGAAGTCTGAATACAAGAAGAGGTTCGGAAAGGATCTCGCAGTGCCAACCACTGTTGAAGATTACATCCAGACCGCTAAGTTCATGACCAGAAACTATAAGGGTGAACAGATCTACGGAGTAATTCCTCAGCTTGCCAGAGGTGTCGGAATCCATGCCGAGTGGGCCTGCTTGATGTTTGCTCACGGCGGGGACTACTACGATTCAAGGTGGAAACCGACAGTAAACAAGGGCGGAGCCTTGAGAGCTGCGGAAGTACTGCTTGAGCTTTACAAGACTTCTGCTCCAGCTGGAGCCACAGCCTACAACTTCGACGAGGTCTTCTCGGCTATGTCACAAGGCAAGGGCACAATGATGGCCACATACGGTTGGATGCTGGCCAAACTGAACGATCCTGAGCAGTCAAAGGTTGCCGGTAAGGTGGCCATGACCGTAATGCCTGGCGGACATGCTGTGGGAGGAGGCTGGGGATGGGCTATCCCTAAGAGCGCTCCGGACGCAGATGCTGCATGGCAGTTCCTGTCATGGGTTGAGTCGTTTGAGGTAGCAAAGAAGAGAGCGCTTCTGGGCGGAGCCCCAACACGTTTTGATGTGTTCCGCGACAAGGAAGTTCTCGCCAAGTACCCGACCATGTCGGAGATGGAGAAGATCGTTGCGACTGGAAACCGATGCCGATCATGCTCCGCGCAAACCAGGTCGTTGATGTGCTGGCCAGAGAGCTCTCGGAAGCCATGACCTCACGGAAAACAGTGCAAAAGGCGATGGATGACGCAGCTAGAGAACTTGATCGTCTAGCCGACAATGACCCTCTAGTGCGCCGCGACTAGGTTATTCGAGAAGGTCGTCTGCGGCAGGCAAGCTTGCTTGCCTGCCGCAGGATTTAATCGAAAAGGGGAGAGGGTCCTGTGATGCGTGGGCCAGTAGACAAGGGGAAGAATGGATTAGGCGGGCAACTGAGGAAATGTCCTTTGGCGCAAACAAACGTACTGTTTATACTGCCGGCAATTGTCATAATGATGATAATAACGGCCTTTCCGTTTCTTAATGCACTATGGATGAGCTTGCAGAACTACGTTATCAGTATGCCATTTGACCGTGGGTTTGTAGGTTTGAAGAACTATGCGACAGTGATGTCCGATCCGAAGCTGTGGTCGTCGGTTAAGGTTACCATGGCGTTTGCGGTGTCAGTAGTGCTAATTGAGACGATTTTAGGCACGATCTTGGCGCTGTGCCTCCTTAGGCTGGGAGAAAAGCGCAATGCATCGGGATACGTGTCCGTGCTGATAGTGCCTATGACCATAAGCCCAGTGGCAGTCGGACTGATATGGCGGATGCTTCTGCACCCAGATTTAGGCGTAATAAATTACGTGCTGGATGTAGTAGGGATAGGAGGGCGTGCGTGGCTAGGAGACCCATCTACCGCCTTGGGCACGCTAATTGTTGTGGATGCATGGCAATGGACGCCGTTCATGATGTTGATAATCTACGCAGCCTTGCTTGGACTACCTAAGGAGCCATACGAAGCGGCGCATTTGGATGGGGCAAATTGGTTTCAGACCTTTTCCCAGATAACGGTGCCGCTTGCGAAGCCAATGCTGTTGACGGCAATCTTGTTCAGGTTTGTCGACGCTCTCAAAGCCTATGATCTTGTGTACATCCTCACGGGTGGAGGGCCGGGAACCGCTACTGAAACCCTAAGCTACTACATATACAAGCTAGGGTTCACATATCTGGACATGGGCAAAGGTTCGGCTGTATCCTTCATGTTCTTGGTCGTAATCGGCGTGCTTGCGACGTTCGTGTCGAACCACATCGGTGAAGATGGTATGCAGGGAATTGCTTAGAGTTGAAATCTATGCAACATGAGGAGGATTGCGGATGTTGAAGAAGTTGGATGTCACCATTGATCGTTTGCGGAAGGATCTGACTGGAGGAGCAAGCCAGACTGCGCGCGAGGTGGCAGAGTGCCTTGCTGCAGTATGCGAGGCAGCAGGATCGGAACCGGAGATTGCGGTGAAAAGCCTTGAAGACGCTTCGCGCTCTATCCTTCAGGTTCAGCCATTTATGGCATCCATAAAGCACGTTGTGAACTTGGGATTGACCAACGCTCAGTCGTTAGCTGCCGAATGGGATGGGACAGGACACTTCGGAAGAGCAGTTGCAGCTGGG
>DMOT01000314.1 GCA_003456765.1 Bacillota bacterium | reverse complement strand
GCTCCACGACGCTCTCGGCGCAGGCTTCACACAGCGGCCCGAAACCCTGTTTGAGGTCCGTCGCCTCGCCTACCTCATGATTGCCTTTATGTCTGCTTCAAGAGCGAGCGCTGCTTCCATGGCCGTCTTCTTGCCGTAGCATGCCTCCTGAACCCGCCTCTGAATGGCCACCTCTATCTGGGCCCACTGGGGCACGTTCTCGGGGGCTCGGGCGTCATCAAGCTGTTCGCGGAAGACTGCCATCATGGGATTTCCGGCCAAATCCTTTGCATCCCACGATTTTCTGACCGCAGGCAGGCATCCTGAGACCCTGAACCATTCAAGCTGGGTTCTGTAGTCGCTCATGAACTCCACAAAGCGCCAGGCAGCATCCTTGTTTCTAGAGTCGCGGAAGATCACAAGGTTGCATCCGCCGACGAATGAAGTTCGAGTTTTCTTCTTGGGGCACAGAGCTACTGACCATTTGCCATCGATCTCCGGCACCTGCTCGCGAGTGAGATTGATCATCCAGGGCCCACTGAAGTACATGGGCATGGTGCCTCTTGCAAACTCCTGGAAAAGATCAGTGCCGCCGCTGTCTATCGGGGCAATATTGTCGTGGAAGAGCTTCGCGTAGAAGTCCAATGCCTCCACGAACGCCGGTTCGGTTACTGCCGGGCGGCCCTTCTCATCGAGAATGCGCCCGCCGTTTTGCCAGACAAACGGCATGAACTCCTGATAGTTATTGGTCGAAAGGGCCATGCCGTATCCCTCGCCGTCCGCGGCCAGAGCCGCTGCTGCTGCTCGCAGCTGATCCCAGGTCTGGGGAGGCTCCTTGAAGCCTTTTTGTGCGAGCAAGTCCGTCCTGTAGAACAGAGCTCGAGTGTCAACATACCACGGCACGCCGTAGACTTTTCCGCCTACGACGCAGGTGCCGTAGGATCCCGCGAAAAAGTCGTTCCTGCTTACTACTCTGGATTTCGATAGATAGACTGAGAGTTCCTCAAAGACTCCAATGGAACCGAACTCCGCCATCCACGTAGTTCCCATCTGGGCCACGTCCGGTCCAGTGCCGCCTGCAACCGCAGTGATGATCTTGTCATGTGCGGCGCTCCATGGTATCGCCTGAACCGTCACACGAATGTCCGGGTTTACCTGCTCGAACCTGGCTGTCATCTCCCCGATCTTCTGGGCCTCCGCGCCCATAGCCCAAACAGTCAGTTTCACAGGCGCGGCAGCAGCAGATGACACCATGATCCCAAGGAGCAATAACCCGCATAGAGTCATCGAAATCGCTCTTCGCATCTGTACTTACCTCCCTGATTTCCAGTTGGTGCAACTTGCCCGACCAGTCGCCTATTCGAATATCAGCATTCCCCATAGATCCGGGCTGCCCCAGACCTCCGTCAGGTTGTTCCACGCTATGATGTTGGTCCTCGCATACTGGCCGATCTTCGCATCCCTATCGTTGCTGTTGTGCACAACATGGCAGAACCCAAGCGTCACTCCGGGCTCGGCCTTAATGCCCAGATCAGCCAGGGGTATCGCTACCTCGATTGCGTATCCCCGCTCAGTCCTGGCTGAAGCAACGCGGATTTCAGGATTCGTGCGGGCGATAGGACCGGGGTTCGCATCCTCATGCCTCACAGCCTGTACGTTGCCTTCAGTGTCGAACGGCAAAACAGCCAGTTTCATGAGGCCTGCATCAGACCCTGCCCTCGAGGTGTCCATGTAGAACTCCACTGAATCCGTGCGGTAGTAGCCGGCCTGGTCTTCAGGCTTGATATTGATGACTACGTATTCATCTTCCACATTTGCGGCGATGTAGAGATACTCATCGTCATACTGCACGTAGAAGGTGGAATTCAGGACTTGCCTGGCCTTGTCGACCTTCTCAATCCCGCCCGCAGGAACGTTCATGTCTTCATCCACGAGATAGCCTTCTAGGCCCGTCCAATCAGAGAGATCGCCATCGATAGTAACGAGCCGCGTCGCCCTGCTTGCTACTGCCTCTTTCTCTGCGGGCGCCAGGCGCATCTTCTCCCACTCTCCGAGGTATGCAGGGGTAACTGCATACTCAGCATCGCTCGCCACAAATCCGATTCTGTCCACGGCGCCTGCGATTGCAGGGTGAGCCATGAAATGCTGCCAGATCAGCTCAGACCTGTAGTTTTCCAGCATGAGCACGATGATCCCCTGGTCGATCCCGACATGCTGGCCGGAGTACCAATTCTGGTCCACATTAAATCCTGACACGAAGCCGTAATCGCCCCATATGAGGCCACCTTCACGCTGAAGCATGGCCCGGATGGCCGCAACCGACAACCCTGGAGTAAACGGCATCGACGCAATGGACGCATAAGGCGCAACAGTGCCGTCATGATTGCCCTCGGAGGCCCCGTAGGCCTTGTAGCCCGCAGGGCCGTCACACGCAGAAAGCCCCCATATGTCCATGTCGTAAGTGGAGTAGTTGAACCTGCGCAAGACCGCAAACAGGCGGTTCATTCTTGTGGCCGTGGCCGCATTGCTGAAGTAGTTCGCATAGCTGTCTTCCTTGTTGCGGAAATCGACCCATGCAGCCGGGTACTGGTAGACGAAAAGGGTCTCCTGTGGGAGCGAAATGTAGTTCTCGTTCACAGGGCGGAAGATGCAATCCCACGCAGATGCGGGGATGGGATACGTGGGAGAACCTATTGCCAAAACGTATGCAAGCAAGCCCTCATTGAACGAGTTCCACCGTGCCGAGAGGAATCCGATCTCCGGCTTCCAGCCCATCGACAGGGTGTCACCCTCATTCATCATCCACTGCCAGTCTGCAGCCTCATAAACCTTGTTCGCCAGGGCCTCTACCTCAGTGCCTGCGAAATACTGCCCTGCTGTGAGAGCCCCTGCCAAAAAGAGCGCCGTGTCTATCGAGGAGATCTCGCAATCTCCGAACCGGCACCCTTCCGACATGTCCACGAAGTGGTAGTAGAACCCGTTCTTGCCCTCCACGCCTCCATTGGCGAATGTTTTCAGGGTAGTAAGCGTCCGTTCGTACCCTTCGTCCCGGGTGATCCAGCCCCGCTCAATCCCGACAGGGATCGCCGAGAGGCCGAAGCCGACAGCTGCTACGCTGCACGGGGAATCCTTCGTGCTTCTGTCGCGTATCAGCCCGTTCGCCGGGTTGGCTTCGTTCCATAAGTAGCTGAAAGTCTTCCTCGCGACAGCCTCCACAAGCGCATCGTCATCCAGCTCAAGCAGTGCCGCCACTTCCTGTCTAATCTCCTCGGGAATCTGCTTGACCAAGTCATCCCTGGAGAGAGTGACCTCAGCAAGGCCTATGCCGTCTATGTAGAACTTCTCTTTCAGCGGGAGCTTCTTACCTCCCTCATCCACGTGGGCCCAGGCGAAGTAGAGCTTGTACTTGCCATCGGGCTTGAGGTTGCTCATCTCTTCGGGAAGCGGATAGGTCACGCGATTCCAGCCCAGTTCTAGGTCGGCTTCGGCAAATA
>DMOT01000225.1 GCA_003456765.1 Bacillota bacterium | reverse complement strand
TGTTCATGAGGTCTACGAAACGCTCCACGGATCCTCCTATGTGCTCCGCTACAGCCGTTGCTCCATCATTTCCGGACCTCAGCATGGTGGCTCGAAGCAGCTCTTCGAGCTTGTATTCTTGTCCTGGCGAAAGATTCAGCGACGAGCCCGGTACCCTTGCGGCATTAGCCGACACACGCACAGTATCAGCCAGGTCGCCTCGTTCTATGGCCACTATGGCTGTCATCGCCTTTGTTATGCTGGCCTGCTCTCGTCTCTCATGTTCGTTTTTGGCGTAAAGTATCGTCCCGGTGGAGGCCTCAATGAGTATGGCGGCTCTGGCGGTAACCGCCGGCCCTTCCTGGAAGGCGTGATGGTACACGAGATCCGGGTAAGCCGATGGGTTGAGGTATGGGGGCGATATCACAGGCTTGTCAACGGGGCCAGCTGCGCGCAGGCAAAGAAGAAGTGCTGCCCCGATCAGCATGAATGTTAAGACCCTGGAGCCCTTGTGTGATAGCAATCCAGCCTAGCGCCCCCAATCAACCCTGGCCGACTGCTCCTATTATTACGCCCGGCGGCCCCGGGCTAGAACGGAGAAGGTACGTCGCTGGGCATGTTAGACCCTGCGCCCTGGCAGTCGGCGATGTAGGGGTTGTGAGGGCATCTGCGGCATCGTTCACGAGCTACATACATCTTCAGTTCATCGGGGACTGTAACCTCCGGCATGTTGCCTGTGATCATCGTCGTGCGACCCTTTGACGTAATACTGACTACAGGCCGTCTTCCGTAGGAAGATCCCAGATATTCGGCATTGAGCATCTGCTCAATTATGCCCCGGATCTGCACGATTGTGAGATGCCCTAGGGCACCGAAGTGCCTGATCCGGCCGATATCCATGTTGCGGATCTGCTGTGATTCGGACCCTTTCAAGAGAAGCGCGATCTTGGTGCGTCCGACACGCTGAGGTATTGAGTCCACACATTCCAGTACTATGCAGGCAATCTGCTTGCCGCTGGGCGACTCATTAGGCCCCGGCTGTGCCGTATACACTGCGTCACCTCCAGGATAAGTTATGGCATCAACATATTACCATTAGTCGCTTCATATGTCAAATTTGCTCTATCCTGTGGTTATCTGGGTGGATATGGTGAAGCGATTCGTTTCGTAGAATCTCTTTCCTTCTCCAGATATGATGACCGGGGCCGGGTTCTCGACAAATGATCCCATGGCCTCCACAAAGAGGGATTCGCCAATTGGAAATGCCAGTTCAAACTGGGCTTCGATAGGTTCTTCCCCTGACAATACCGTGCTTACTCTCACCGTACCGTCCTCCACCACCGCTTCATAGCTGTGTTGGCTGGAGAGTACCGCCAGGCCTTCAGAGCCTGAAACGCATATGCGAACGGTTCGAATCGGGGCACCCGGTGAAAGCCGGATCTTCATAACAGAACCGTCCAGCTCTGTAATGAGCTCTAATTGGGGTGCGCTGAAGGAATACGGGAGGACATGCGATGGCGACCGTTCGTCTATCCTTGCAGGTCCGGGCACTCCTGAGCGTGACACTACAGATACGCCCCGGATGTTGTCGGTGCTTTCAAAGGCCAGGCTATGCCCCCCGCGCTGGTCACAGAGATGTGTAACCAGCACCGGCTGCGGTGTGCTCGCAGTGTAGACGGGATAGAAGAAGAGACTCCCGGTCAAAACAAGCGTAAGAACACCCAGGATCCATATGAAGGCCGCACGGGCGGACTTGCGCCTTCTTCTTGCCGTTCCGCCGAGGCCTGGAGCAACTTTGTACTCCCTGAGCGTCGTGCCCGGCGGGACCTCGTACATGCTTCCAGGAACATAGGAACTTCCCCGCCTTCCCGCAGGTTCAGATAGCAGAGCAGCAATGGCCATGACGTAAGGCAGCGCAACTGCTGAGGCCAATAGAGAAAGGAATACTGGAACTGACAAGAGATCCTGGAATACCGAGCTTCCAACACCAACTGCCGCCTTGTGAACCAGCCACGCTGCAGGCACAGGAGCAAGGAAAGCAAAGGCCTTCCGTCCGAAGCCTCCTGGCAGAAAAGTGGCAACCGCCGTGAACGCAAGCCCCAGAGCAAAGGGAAGAGCGCCGGCCCGCATGATCGCCACAGAGAGGCAAACAAAGGCTATCTGCAAGATCATGGAGAGACGGAGTATCGGAATACGGAGCGTCTCCCTCAGCCTGGTGCCTGTAAGGGAGAGAATCAGCACCGCAGAAAAGAGCGCGCACACGGCTCCGGCAATAGTGTACGGCAACGGATATGCATTCCATGGACGCTCGAGTCCGCGCACAGCCTCAACTACCGCCGATGGGAGAAACGCCGTCCAAATCAGCACAGCAGTTATCGCGTACATGGCCGCCGACATTCCGATAGCATGGATCAGCCCTGCAGACTGAACCCAGGAGAACTCATCCATAAGCAGGCTCCTGGCGTAAGCAATGCACACGACCCCTCCGAAAACTGCTATAGCCGCCAAAACCAAGCTTACGACATAAGGTATGGAGACAATCTCCCCCCCCAGCATGCGAAATGAAATGTAAGTGTCGCCAGGCTTTCCGATGCTGTAGGCAGAGGCAGCCCACCTGGCGGCGGCCACTACGCCGTCTGCAGCTCTGGCTACATTGGCGCCGCTCGCCTCTGATGCAACATCCCGGTAAGGCTCGAGCGAATCGCTTCTGTAGTAAGGAAGCGAGCGGGCGGTGGTGATTGTAACCGCCGGGGTACCGGTGACAAGGAAAGGCGAATGATCTGTGTGGACTTGCGGCATCATGGCAATAACAGTATCGAACTCCACACGCAGGCCCGTAGAACCAGCTACAGCTTCTGCAAGGCGCTCGAATGCCTTCGGTGGAAACGCCCGAGGGCCTCCCCACGGTATCAGGCGCACGGAGTCGCCTCGCCCAACAGCATCGACATTGATCATCATGGCCACATCTCGGGGATCGACAGGGCCGGCACCCTTGCCTTCCGTAAATGCCTTCGCTCCGGCGCGCCCCATCTCATTCGATCCAAAGGCTGCAAAAGCCACCTCTGACCGGCCTCGGCCCGGCAAGCCCGATAGAAGCCTTGCAGCTTCAAGCATTGCAGCAAGCCCAGACGCATTATGGTCGGCGCCGGGCGAATCGAGGCCACATGTGTCTAGCGAGGCCCCTATAAGGACTATCCTCGCACCAGGCTTTGCCGTGGGAGATACGGCAATCACGTTTTCAGATACAGAAACCCCGTCTGCGGTCTCCCGTGAGAAGGGGACTCTGCTCACGGCGTAACCGTACTCCTCCAGAACCTCTGCTACGTAATCAGCAGCAGCCGACTCCCTCATTGTGCCGGCAGGCCTGGGTCCAATCCCGAGGGCCAGTTCCTCCACGTGCAACCGGGCCATGGCGACACTTGCGCCATCCTGCCGGGGGATAGCCAGGGCAGCCTGAGGCGTCATGATAAGTGCAGCCACAAGCAACCCAAGGGCTGCAATCGCAAACCCGGAGCGCATC
>DMOT01000327.1 GCA_003456765.1 Bacillota bacterium | reverse complement strand
CCATCTCTTGTTAGTCATTATGTAGAGGCCTCCTCAATCGTGCCTTGCGAACTATGAGGTTTTCTCGTCCGTCTCCTTTTCCTTACCCACGTTGTCCTTACCGAGCACGTCCTGAACTCCCCATTTGGCCAACCGTACGACCAACCGTTCGCCTTGCCCGGCAATGTTGAGCAGCACTGCGTCATCCTTGATGTCGATTATCTCACCATATATGCCGCCTATGGTGGTTACCCTGTTGCCCTTTCGCAATCCCGCAATCATCGCATCGCGCTGTTGCTGTTGTTTCTTCTGTGGTCTGATCAGCATGAAATAGAATAGCACCATCAGTACCACAAACGGGAGCAAAGCTCCTAGTAAGCTTGGGGCCTGGCCTGCTTGTCCTTCCATTCGATACTTACCTCCATTTCCCATTCTGCTTGTGTCCTAGTTATTATACCAGATCTCCCATTGTTCCTTCCTGTATTCCGAAAAAGTCCCCTCGACAATGGCTGAACGGCACTCCTCCATCATTCTTACAAGGTGCCTGAGGTTGTGTATGGACGTAAGCCTTATCCCCAGCACCTCACCGGCTTTCAGAAGATGGCGTATGTATGCTCTTGAGAAGTTCCGGCACGCGTAGCAATCGCAACCCGGATCAAGCGGCCGAAAATCCTCAGCATAAGACGCATCCCTCACTATGATTCGGCCCTCACGCGTAAACACAGTGCCGTTTCGCGCAACCCTGGTGGGAAGGACACAGTCGAACATGTCGACTCCCCGGGCAACACCCTCAAGCAATGCGTCAGGTGACCCTATTCCCATAAGATACCTGGGCTTATCCTCCGGAAGGCAAGGAACAGTCTCGTCCAAGATGGAGTACATCAAATCCTTCGGCTCTCCCACAGAAAGCCCGCCAATCGCATACCCCGGGAACCCAAGCGATGATATGTCAGCCGCTGAGCTCTTTCTGAGGTCTGGATAGACAGATCCCTGGACAATCCCGAAAAGAGCCTGGTCTTCCCTGGAATGAGCTTCAAGGCACCTTTCGGCCCAGCGCGCAGTCATGGCGGCCGACTCCCTGGCGTACTCGTAATCACATGGGTACGGAGTGCACTCGTCAAAACACATTGCAATATCTGCGCCCAGAGCCATCTGGATCTCCATCACCCGCTCAGGAGTGAACATATGGGGCGAACCGTCAATGTGGGACCTGAACTCTACTCCCTCCTCTGTGATGGTTCGGAGAGGCCCAAGAGAGAATACCTGGTATCCTCCGCTGTCGGTCAATACGGCTCCATCCCATGACATGAACGAATGCAATCCGCCTGCCTTCTCAATCAGCTCATGCCCGGGGCGCAAGTACAGATGGTACGTGTTAGACAGAATGATACCTGCCCCGATCTCGCGCAGCTCTTCCGGAGAAACGGTTTTCACTGATGCCTGCGTGCCCACTGGCATGAACACAGGCGTTGGAACCTCTCCATGCGGAGTAAGCAACTTCCCTGCTCGTGCCATGGTGTCGTCCGATCGCTTTTCAACCCTGAAATCTATTGCCGTAATAAGCATCACTCCGTAGAAATCAAACTCCATTTCCAGCATGCCGCCGACTACAGTATGAGCATCGCATCTCCAAACGAAAAGAACCTGTACCGCTCTGCTATCGCCTGGCGATATGCACTAAGAACGAACTCTCTTCCGGCAAAGGCCGACACCATCATGAGCAAAGTCGACTTCGGAAGGTGGAAGTTCGTGACCATTGCGTCAATGGAACGGAAGGTATATCCGGGGTATACGAATATGCTCGTCCATCCGTCGCCCGGCCGAATCAGCCCGTTCGGTTCCGCAACAGTCTCCAGCGTGCGAACGGTCGTCGTTCCTATAGCCACAATCCGCCCACCGGCACATCTAGTCCTGTTGATGGCCTCCGCAGCCTCAGTCGATACATGGTAGTGCTCGGAGTGCATCACATGCTCTTCAACGTTCTCAGTTTTCACAGGACGGAAAGTGCCCAGCCCTACATGGAGAGTGATGCGAACGACCTCAACTCCCTTGCGGGCCACCTCACCAAGAAGCTCAGGGGTGAAATGAAGGCCCGCAGTGGGCGCCGCAGCCGAACCCCGCGTTCGAGCATATACCGTTTGATTCCTCTCGCTATCCCGAAGAGCCGCCCTTATGTAATGGGGAACAGGCATCTCGCCTATCTCATCGACGACCCTGTCTACGCCCTCGGGCGCTTCGAATGAGACCACTCGGCCCCCGTAGTCCGTCTTCTCGAGCACATTACCTGTCATGCGGCCACTGCCAAACGACAGCCGCTCACCCACATTGGCACGCTTTCCGGGTCTGGCCAAACACTCCCAGACTCCGGGAGCAGTCTCCTCGAGGAGCAGGAGCTCAACCTTGCCCCCGGTCTCTCGCCGTCCCCAGAGCCTGGCCGGGATGACGCGCGTGTCATTTATGACGAGAGCATCCCCCGAGCGCAGGAAAGCGGGAAGCTCAGAGAAGGACCTATGCTCTATGGATTGGACATCGCGCCTCAAAACCATCAGCCGGGATGCGTCCCTTCGCTCTATTGGAGTCTGCGCAATGAGCTCTTCAGGAAGCTCGTAGTCGAAATCATCTACCCTCATATGCATGTCCCTTCCCCGGTCCGCCGCGACCTTCGCCCTAGCGCTGCTCGCAACCTTACTCTGAATATCCCAGCCTGTCAAGGATTGACTGATCATCCCGCCATCGCCTTCGCACCTTGACCCAGGTTTGCAGGTTGATCTGCGAACCGAGCAG
>DMOT01000206.1 GCA_003456765.1 Bacillota bacterium | reverse complement strand
CAACTATCGATTACATCCAGTCAAAGAAGGTTCCGTCGATCTACCATGGCAGCGGCATCAGTGAACTGGCATTTCCGCCGAAGAAGTACTTTTTCCCGGTGCAGCCCAACTTCATAAGCGAGGGCCGCATTATCGCCCAGTACGTCGTGCAAGGGCTCGGGTGCAAGAGGATCGCAGTGGCGTGCGAGCAGACTGACATTGGATCCGAGGGCCTCAGGGGCGTAAAAGAGCAGCTGGCTGTCTACAAGATGGAGCCGGTGGAAGTAGTGAACTTCGGCGCAGCCGATGTCGACTTCAGCTCGCAGGTTCTGAAGCTTATCAAGGCCAAGCCAGACGCGGTTATCATCTACTCCACCCTGAAACCGTGCGCAGGCTTTTTGAAGCAGGCGGATGTTATGGGGCTTGACGCGCAGTTCCTGACGACGTACGTCAATGCTGATCCCATCCAGATGCCGGCGCTTGCTGGCGAGGCATGCGTAGGCTTGATTGCCCCCGGCTGGGTGCCTGTACTTGGAAACGACGAGGATTCCGTCAAGTATCTCGAGATCTACCAGGCAACCTACCCTGGCGAAATGCCAAGCGCTTTCGCGGCAGCCGGATTCATCGCGGCCGAAGTCTTCTGCGAGGGCCTGAAGAGGTGCGGGGCCAACCCGACCCGGGAAGGGCTCGTGGCCGCAATGGAGACATTCCAGGACTGGAACGGGATCATGGCCAAGGGCATAACCTACACGTCTGAGTGGAGGTCGGGCAAGGCTTCGATGTACTTCATGAGGTTTGCCAAACCCAAGTTCGAGGAGGGCTCCGTCGAAGTCATATCAGGCTGGGTTAAGCTGAAGGTATAAGGCTAAGGGCGCAGGTAGCGCCTTGAGCGTTGAATGAAGTCTGCAATGCGCAGACTGGGTTTCGAGGCCGGGCGTCAGGGGTGGCGCCCGGCTTTCGGATTCGGCCTAGAGGCAGTGAGAGCCTGCCTGTGCAATCGGTAAAAGGTATAACGCGTGGAATGTTGAACCAATATGCAGACCTCAAGCTGCCTGCAGAAGTTGTGGGAGCGGGCCGGACCGAGCTTGTACAGCCATGCATAGCCGACACATCTGCCACCGCCGAGCAGAGAGGCTGGCAGTATCATGTATACATTAATGCTTAGCAGAGGAGGCGGTTCAACATGTCCGAAACAGGGTTAGGACAGCCAGTCGTTCTGGAATATGTGAAGATGCGGTTGCCGGAGATATCCGCCCTGAACCGTAACAAGACAGTCTTCATAATAAGTGTGAGCCCGATAGAGGTCCACGGGCCTCATCTGCCGGTGGGCACAGATGTTTTTGTCGCCGAGGAGCTCGCCGAGAGATACATCAAGGAACTCTACAGGCGCCATCCCGAACTCACATTTGTGAGGCTGCCATCACTGTACATGGGTTCAGATGCGCTTCCCGTGAAGGGGTCATTGTCGGTGCCTGCGCCCTATCTTGAGGGGACGTTGCTCTCTTACGGCAAAGGCCTGGCCGCCCAGGGTTTCCGTTATCTTTTTGTGGCGGACAACCATGGCGGCCCGCGTCATCAGATGGGGATCGAAGCGGCAGCGCGGGCGCTCTGGAAGAAACACAAGTTCTACCTTATCGATCCATTCAATATGGAGTTTTGGTACATGGTTCAGCATGATCCGGATTTCATGGAAAAAACAGGCCTTGGACCGGGCGTGTGTGGAGATGATCGTGACAGCCATGCCGGGACGAATGAGACATCGCTTATGCTGGCATGCTGCCCTGAGCTGGTGGCGGAAGGCTATAGTGAAGTCCCCGCTTCCAAACCTGCGCCCCATACGGGAGGGGCGTCATTTGTGGCCTGGCTGGCCAGGGTCGTCAAGTTTTTCGGCGGGGGCGTGCTCTCACGCGACCTAGAGCACCTTGCGAATACGCTGGCGTGGGTGGGCGATCCCGACATGCTGCCCTACATGGGCGATCCCCGCAAAGCAACAGCAGAGGCGGGCGAGGCTATGCTTGCCGCGCGCGTCGAGGTTGCGATGGAGCTCTTTGAGCGTGCACTTGCCGACGGCGGGAGGGAACCGGTCCGTCTGAGGCCCATGCTCTGGGGAGTAAGGGCCATGCGGAAGTTGCCGGAGTAATATGCCCCGGGCAACATGCATGAGTTGATGTCAGGTGGTAGCTGGCCCATGCCGTGCTGCGCCGTGTGTCTATTCGATAAAACGGTTATTATAGAGATTGCGGCAGTTGGCCCAAACGGCTTTGTCTGCAATCTGTCATCTAGGAGAAATCGTCTATGAAGATACGTTTCCTGGGGGGCGCTGGAGAAGTTGGCGCCTCATGTATACTTGTCACCACTGAATCAGGGAAGAACATATTGCTTGATGCAGGCGTTAGGGTGAGCGAAGAGGGGACTGAGATGCTCCCGAACCTGGAGCCCCTAAATGACATCGCCCTCGATGCGATAGTTCTCTCCCACGCTCACCTCGATCACAGTGGCGCACTGCCGCTCGTGGCGAAGCTGTCGCCCGGCGCGTCAATATATGCCACAACCGCCACGCGGGATCTGGCAAGAGTCTTGCTTTATGATTCCATCAAGGTTGCAGAGTTTAGCGAGGGATTGCAGCTCTTCAATGAAGAAGATGCTGAGCGGGCCCTCGACAGGATGGTGACCTACGGGTTCGAGACTTCCTTTGAGGCGGCAGAAGGGATTCAGGCAGTCTTCCTGCAGGCCGGCCACATCCTGGGCGCTGCCGCAATCCTGCTCCAAACAGATGAAGGGACGCTTCTTTACACCGGCGATTTCACCACATTCGAGCAGGAAACCGTCTGGATGCAAGGATTCAGCGGCGTGCTGAAGCGTGGGGCCGATGTGGTGATTGCCGAGGCCACTTATGGATCTAGAATCCATGCGCCCCGGTTCCATGAGGTGCAGAGGCTGCTTGATGCCGTTGGTGAGCGACTGGATGACGGTGGCCAGGTGCTGATTCCTGCGTTTGCCGTAGGAAGATCCCAGGAGATACTCCTTGCCCTCAGGAACTACATGCGCAAGACAAAGAGGAAATACCCGGTCTACGTAGACGGCCTCATAAGGAACGTCAATGCTGTATTCGCACGGAACCCGAACTACCTGAAGCGAAGATACAAGAAGGAAGTTTTGCGCGGCGATCAGCTTTTCTACACGAATGGCATCGAGGCAGTGGGGGGCAAGTCTCAACGCGACAAGATACTTGCCTCAAGAGACCCATGTGTGATAGTTGCAAGCTCCGGAATGCTCACAGGCGGGGTATCGCCGGTATATGCAGAGAAGATAGTGGCGAGCGACAAGAACCTCCTTGCAATCGTCGGATATCAGGATGAAGAATCGCCGGGCAGAAGGCTGATGGACCTGATTGATCTGCCTGACAGCGAACGGACGATTGCCTTGAACGACCACGAGCACCGAGTCAGGTGCAAGGTGGAGAAGTTCGGCCTCTCCGCCCATGCCGACTCCCTCGGCATCGTCGCCTCAGTGAAGGCCCTGATGCCCGGCTTCGTTCTGCTAAATCATGGCAATGAAGAGTCGCTTTCGGCGCTCTCCCAGGCGCTGGCAGACGAGTTGCCTGACACGCGCATCGAAGTCGCTGGCCCCTCAGGCACTTACGAGTATCTTCCGCCAGGCGGCGGGGGAAACCGGCGCTATTCCCTGAAGCCCCAGGTGCGCAGGATCGCCCTGCACAAAGAAGAGCCAGTAGATCCCGGTGAACTCTGGCAACATCTTGTGGATACGGGCACCGAAGGGACGAGCCTTACGGTTCCCGATCTGATGATGGTTTGGCACGGGCCACGGGAGATCTCAGATGAGGCGAAGCAGGCCTTTCGGCAGACGATCCGGGAGTCACTTCGTTTCAGGTCTGGCTATACGAATCCCAATGTCGTCTACGTGTTGACTGAAGAGGAATATGCGGACGCGGTGACGCCGAAACCAATGGAGCAGAATGCGGCATGGGCATTGATCCAGGAAAGATTGAGAGACTTCGGCCTCCAGAAGGTTGGCTTCGCTTCGAACGGAAGCGTGACTTTGTATTTTCCCACACCGAAATATGCACAGAGGTGTGCAGATGAGATTGCCGGATTGGAGCAGGAGATTCTGCGCAGCATTGAGGTTGCGCCAAACTCTAACATGGAGTTCCTGAAGACCAAGATCAAGTCTGATCTGGCAGACGAGTTCGGCATAAGAGTAAACCGAGACCCGTCTTTTGGGGCTCAAACGGTTACTGTGAAGGAGCCGGCTGGGCTTGATCAGCCCGGCATTTACGGACGAACGTTGGGGGAATATGCAGAAGCGTTCGAGGATGACACAGGCTACAGATTGCTGTTCAAAGTGGAAGGCCAGAGCCTCCTTAGTCAGGTTGCGACGCGACGCGACCGGGCGGAGCAGGAGCCATGGAATATGGCTTCGCTCGATGAGGCTCTGTCGCCTGGCGCGGGCGCGCCTGGCGAGCCCTTAATGGAACAGAACATGGCGAAGGGCATGATCGACGACGCCTTCGCGGGCGCGGTCCATCATCCTAAGATCAGCATCTACAGGGATGAGGGTCGTATGGCTCTGGCCTTCATTACCCCCAAGATTGGCGAGAGGTACCGGGCTATACTGGATCAGCTGGAAGATGCCACAGGCTGGAGGCTGGAGATCCAGGAGAGTGCAAGAGTGAATGAACTGGCCGATCTGGCAAGGGAGTTGCTTGAAGCCAACGGGCTCGATGGGATGAAGGTTGGTGTTCATGGAGGCTACACCGAGGTGAGGGGCCCGGTGGAAGTTGACGAATCGGTTGCCGAGAAGCTAAGTCAGGATTACTCAGAGTTGACAGGATATAAGTTAACATTCAGGCGGACGTAGGAGCTGTCCCAGTTTGCGGTTGGCGGGCGCCTGGGCTGCCGCCGCAGAATGACTGCCTGGAGGTAGGGCAATGACGAATTCTGGTCGGCGATGCGAATCGTGGAGTTTGAAGGCGGTTCGGTTGTTATGTGCCCTGGCAGCGTTGATGGCCCTGGTAGTGCAGCCGGCTCGGCCAGCGCTTGCCCTGGATCAGAGCCGGCTGGTTCTGTCGCCACAGGCTAAGGCTATCGTAGAGGCGAATAGGCCGGAGCCTGACGAGATGCCCCACGAAGACTTGCTGGCATTGTTCTCAAGCCTGCTCTATGATTACACCGATTTCAGGGATGAGCCCGATCTGAACCGGCTCAGAATGGACCCGGCTGCGATCAGAAAGGCCGGCGCGGAATTGGAGGAGTGGTCAATCAGTCGGGCGAAGGCCGTGGAAGAGATAAACCTACTGTTTGATGTATTAAAGTACGGCTATGCTGGCTACCAATTCTTCGGGGGCGACGAAGTCTTCGAAGCGGCAAAGAGCAGGATCCTCAAAGAAATGTCCCAATATGCGCAGAGCATACCGCTATGGAACTACTCCTACATGATTGCGGCAAGTCTCGAGTTCATCCAGGACGGCCATTTCGCCTTTGGGAACAGATCGATCTGCCAGTGGCACACTTTTCGAGTAAACCCGTATCTCCGGTTCTTCATGGATGACGATGGGCGTTTCGTCAGCGAGACTGGGATTCGCCTTGACTCCATCAATGGTGCGGACCCCTCTTCCTTCTTGAAGCCGTCGATAGATGAGGACGGCGACATAGTCTACATCCTGGGCATGCTTGTTCCGGACTGGCAGGCTGATTTCATGTGTCAGCTCGAGTATGAAGATGGCAGAATGGAGATGGCATGGCTTGTGCCGGTCAGCCCCATGGATTACGGTGGGCCCGTTTACGAGCTTGGAGAAGTAGAAGGCCTGCCTCTCGTATCTTGCCGCAGTTTTGATTCCGTCCATGACCAGGATCGAGCCCTCAGCAAGTTTGTGCAGGATGCCGACAAGCTGCGCCATGAGAAGGCGATTCTGGTAGACCTGAGATCCAATCATGGTGGATCGGCTGCCTACGGAATGCTATGGTGCCAGAGGCTGATGGAGGGAGGCGCAGGACCTGCCACTTTCACTGCCGAGTTAGCGACTGATACGGCCATAGCTTTGCTTCTTAACAGGCTTGCGGAAAGGCGCGAGGAGGAGCTTGACGCTGATGAGGCCAGGGCTGTGCAGGCCTACTGGAAGAACGCACAGGATCCGAGCCGGCCCGGATGGTGCCGTATCAGTATCGAGCGTGGAGGGCGGGTCAGCAATGCGCCGTTCATAGCCGTGCTTATCGATTCCAACGCCAGTAGCGCAACCGAGGATTTCATTCGCCGTCTCCGCAGCATGGACAATGTGGCAATCATCGGGACCAACACACGCGGTGCTTTGCTGTGTGTGAACCCTGGGATTTTTGCCCTACCCCACTCGGGGCTGGAGGTAAGGATACCCACGATGCTCTGGCTAGACAGCGAGATGCAGAATCGCGATGGCATAGGATATCTGCCCGATTTCTGGGTTCATCCTGATCATGCACTTGAGTATGGGGTGAAGTTTGTCAAGAAGCACCTTGTTCCGGAGGGAAGTGCCGTAAGATGAGGCACCTCTCGCCTGGCCAGGGGCTTGTTCAATCACCAACCGCAAACTTGGACAGCGCCTATGGGTCATTGAAGGGGGGATATTGTAATGGACTTGCGGACAGTGCGCAAAAACGCTGCCGAGAGGCTTGAAGGGACATGCAGGGTATGCAGGCACTGCAACGGCCTAGCGTGTGCAGGTGAAGTGCCGGGTTTCGGAGGTATAGGGACTGGCAGCAGTTTCATAGGCAATGTGGAAGCGCTGGCTCGCCGTAAGCTGAATCTCCGCGTGTTGCATGAGGCCAGGGATCCCGATACCAGTCTCAGGCTCTTTGGGCTCGACATCAGCATGCCGATTCTTGGGGCTGCGGTGGCAGGGACCAGGGTCAACCGTATGGGGGGCATTGGCGAACACGAGCTTGCTGATGCCATGATAAGAGGTCCGCGCCTGGCAGGCACTTTAGGGATGGGTGGAGACGGGGGAGACCCGGCGGTATTCGATTCTACGATTGCTCTGACGTCGGAGGTCCAGGGTGCTGCCATTCCAGTAATCAAGCCCCGCGAGCAGCACGGTCTGATCGAGAGAGTGAGGCGTGCCAGGGAGGCGGGGGCCTTTGCGGTGGCCATAGACGTGGATGCAGCTGCGCTCATTAACATGA
>DMOT01000204.1 GCA_003456765.1 Bacillota bacterium | reverse complement strand
GGTGGGACGCGGGACGACTGTAACCGCATCAATCAAGATAGCGTAGCCCAATGAAGCAGCCAGAACCCTGGCAAGTTCGCGTTCCATGGGGAGGTTGAACTGGGCATGGAGAGCCGGTTTCACTCAGTTGCACTCCTCGAGGAGAAGTGCAAAGGCTGCACTAACTGCATTAAACGCTGCCCGACTGAGGCCATCAGAGTGCGCGAAGGGAAGGCTGTAATCAACGCTGCCAGGTGCATTGATTGTGGAGAGTGTGTCAGGACCTGCGAAAACCACGCCAAGATTATCATTGCCAACTCCCTTGAGGATCTTCGACAATACGATTACACTATTGCTTTGCCTGCGCCTGCCCTCTACTCGCAATTGGAGAGGGCTTCAGGGCCGGATGAGATCGTGTGGGCTCTCCAGGAGATAGGCTTTGACGAAGTATGCGATGTATCGTTCGGCGCTGACATCGTAACCGAGTGCACCCGCAGGCACCTGAAGTCTTTTCCAGAGCTTCGGCCGGTGATTTCAGGAGCTTGCCCTGCTGTAGTCCGCCTGATACAGGTGAGATTCCCCAACCTCCTTCCCCACGTGGCCAGAGTGGAGAGTCCGATGTACGCGGCGGCCCGGGTGGCGCGGGCTGAAGCATCAGGCAGGCTCGGAATTCCCGACGAGCGCATTGGGGTCTTCTTCATCACGCCCTGCGCAGCCAAGGTGACCGCTGTCCTCGCCCCCTTGGGCTCACAAAAGTCCTACGTCAATGGCGCGATCTCGATATCGGACATATATGGAGACCTCATAACACGCATGGGGCGGGGAGGCACCGCCCGGACGATGCACAGAGGGTCGAGCTTTGGCTTTGGATGGGCAAACAGCAGCGGAGAACTGAAGGCATTAGGCTTGAATAACGTGTTGGCTGTGGACGGAATACACAATGTCCTTGATCTCCTTGAAGAGGTAGACGACGGCCGATTGGCCGGAGTGGACTATATCGAGGCTTTGGCGTGCCCTGCAGGATGTGTTGGAGGCCCGGCAACTGTGGAGAATCCCTTCGTGGCGCGGGCCCGGATGATAAAGATCTCAGAGGCCGTTGAAGCCGATTCCGCACAGGCTCGTGCAGAGGCGAAGCAGATCGTCGACGAGTATGGGGAGGACTTTTTTGCGATCGAAGGCGAGCTTGCAGCCGTTGCCGGCCTGGCGATCGATCCCCGCCTTGAGGTTGCCATCGCGAAGATGAGCGAACTGGAACGGCTTTTGGCCGAGCTTCCGGGATTGGATTGCGGTGCCTGCGGGTCGCCTACATGCCGCGCCCATGCGGAGGATGTTGTGTGTGGCTACGCCTCTGAGGTCGACTGCGTGTTCAAATTGCGGGAGGCCATGGAAGAGGTTGCCGAGGAGCTCCTCAAATTGGCCAAGACGGACCTTCCGTCGCTGCAAAGGAGGAACGACAGGTGACTGTGCGCGAAATCGCCGACACTCTCGGCTTCAGATGTGTCGCAGGAGGCAGGTCGCTTGACCGCGAAGTAACATCGGGTTATGCGTCAGACCTTCTCAGCGACGTGATGGGCAACGCAAGCGAAGGCGGCATATGGCTGACCTCGCAGGTCCACCAGAATGTTGTGGCAGTTGCGCTGCTTCTTGACCTTTCAGCAGTGGTGATCGCAGGCGGGCTTGAGATGAACGACGACGGGATCGCAAGGGCAGAAGCTGAAGGAGTGCCGATCCTGTCAACCGAGATGTCGGCGTTCGAGGCGGTAGGCAGGCTATATGAGCTGGGTGTCAGGGGAGACCTTTAGACATGGTTCGGGCCTTCGCCGCCGACCTGCACGTCCACACTTATCTGTCGCCGTGCGCGGCCAGGGAGATGAGTCCGCAGGCAATAGTCGGGCGCTGTCTCGAACTGGGCCTCGACATCATTGCTCCTGCCGACCATAACTCGGCTGCAAACGTGGAGGCTGTGGCAAGTGCCGCCGCCGGCACAGGTCTTGTGGTAATCTGCGGCATGGAGGTCTGCACGAAGGAAGAAGTCCATGTGCTCACTCTTCTTCCAGACGCCCGCGCTATGGCAGAATGGGAATCTAAGGTGGCGAGTTCCAGGGCACCCGGGACGAATGTCCCTGCGATCTTCGGAGAGCAATGGGTGTTTTCGCCGCAGACCGGCGATATTGTGCAGGAGACGTCTCTCCTGGCTGCCCCGGCATCGTTGTCGCTAGACGAGGTTGTGTATGGCGTTGGGGCCCTGGGAGGCATCTGCGTGCCGTGCCATGTTGACAGGCGCGCGTTCAGCATCCTGGCCCAGCTGGGATTCGTCCCTGAGCATCTGGACATTCCCGCACTGGAAATATCGAGGATCATTACCGGAGACGAGGCCAGAACGGCGTTCCCCGGGATATGCGGCCGTACTCTGGTCTCCTTTTCTGATGCCCATTTCCTGAATGAGATCGGGTTGGGCTGTTCGCTTTTTGGGATCGAAGAGCCCACGTTTGATGAGATCGCGCTTGCTCTTCGCGGGGAGGCAGGAAGATGGGTTCAAGTGGAGTAACGACATTCGTTCGTGGCAAATCCCGTCTGCGGGGCAGACTGTACAGAAATGGCGGTGCAGCATGAGGGAGCTTTCAATGCACATACTCGACATAGCGCAAAACTCCATAGCTGCGGGGGCCCGGCTTGTCCAGATCGATGTAGTCGAAGATGTGGCCAATGACATGATGACCATTAGCGTAACTGATGACGGGAGGGGAATGTCTGAAGAAGTTGTGCAGAGGGTGGGTGACCCCTTTGTCACGTCTCGAACGACGCGCCGGGTCGGGCTAGGGATTCCGCTTCTGGCTGCGGCGGCCGAAAGATGTGGCGGAGGCGTGGAGATCGTGAGCAAGCAGAATGTGGGCTCGAAGGTGACTGCCCAGTTCCAGCTCTCGCATATAGATCGAGCGCCCTTGGGAAACATGGCAGAGACGCTCCTCGTGTTGGTAGCCTGTAACCCGGACCTGGATTTTGTGTATAATCATCTTCGAGGAGATAGTTCATTTCATCTCGATACTCGAGAGATTCGGTCGGAGTTGGGCAGCATTCCTCTATCACATCCAGAGGTTGTGGCGTTCATTCGCGACTTCGTGGCAGAGGGTGAAAGGACGATGGGGGCTTGAAGCAATTCGGTATTGTTCAGCGTGTTCGCGGCAGGTTTGCAGAAGTCCTGGTAAGTCGTCCGGCTGCTTGCAAGAGCTGCGGTGCGTGCCAGTTGATGGATAATCGTCCGCATGCGGTGACTGTGAGAAACGACGCCGGAGCAAAGGTCGGCGACACAGTAGCCCTGGAGCTTCCCGGGAAGGATCTGGTTCGTGCAGTCCTTCTCGCATACGGAGTGCCATTGGTTATGTTTCTGGCCGGGCTGGCGATGGGGGCGCCCGTGGCTCGAAGCCTTGGGTTGGCGATAAATCCTTCGCTTGCAGCGGCCATTGGGGGAATCCTTCTCCTTGCTGCCGGCTACTACGGAATCCACCTCTACGACCGTTCTCTTGGACCGGAAGCCTTTGCGTCTGTTGCTGTAGCTGTTGTGGATGCGGACAACCTTGAGTGCGCATCGAATGCAGCAGGAGTCACGCGGGCTCACAAGATGAGGGAGGCCGAATGAAGCAGGACAAGATCCCGAAGATATCGGATGTAGTAGTGAGGAGGCTTCCACTCTACCTGAGGGCGGTAGAGGATTTCGATCGCAAGGACGAGGCTACAGTCTCATCCAGTCAGCTGGGAGGGTGGACAGGTGTCACTCCGGCGCAGATCAGGAAGGATCTTGCGTTGTTTGGGGATTTTGGAAAACAAGGCATTGGTTACGATGTGAAGTTCTTGCGGAATAAGCTGAGAGAGATACTTGGGTTGACCAGAGATGTCAATGTGGGCCTTGTTGGCCTCGGGAACCTGGGCCGCGCCTTGCTGCACCACAATGCCCTTGCCCGCATGGGCAGCTCAAGTGACACGGGCGATCCAAAGCACTGGGTCCCAGAGAGCTTGCGCATTGTCGCGGCCTTTGACGTCGACCCCGAGAAGGTTGGCATCACATACGCGCATGTTCCTGTTTATCACGCAGATCAGCTTGCAGCCAAATGTGACGAGCTTGGCCTTGAGATCATGGTGCTTGCGGTGCCCCCTGACAGCACCGAGGCAGTTGCGTACGAATGTGTGAAGGCAGGCATCAAGGCTATCTTGAATTTTGCCCCTGTAAACCTTGTTGTGCCTGAGGATGTCAAGGTGTATTCGGCAGACCTTACGTTGGAACTGCAAAGCCTTGCGTTTTATACTACCCATTGAGCTAATGCACCTGGTGGCAGAGGAGGTCCAGAAGTTGTCGATGCGAAAGAAGCAAGCACTGATCTTGGTAGTTGTTGTAGCAGCCATTTGGATCGGAGTATCCGTAATAGAGAGTCAGGAGGATTCGGATTACTGCGGATCTTGCCACTCTATGTTGCCATACCATGAATCCTGGAGCCAGAGCAACCATGCGAGTGTTGGGTGCGCGGAATGCCATATTGAACCTGGTGTTTCAGGGTGGATCAAAGCCAGGTTGGATCTGAATCGCATGAAGAAGGCGGAGGCATCCGGGGTGACAGCTCCCCCCGACATTGAGGTGGGCGATGAGTTCTGCCTCAAGTGCCACGGGAAGGCTGCGAACATAACGGATACCGAGGTAATGACAGTACCTCACTTCCTCCACGGGGAGGTGGGGCTTGACTGTGCATCATGCCACGGTGGCGAGATTCACGGAGAGCAGGGTACAACGCCCACGGGCATGACCCATGCGACTTGCATCGAATGCCACGAGGCGATTATTACGGATTTGGAGACATGCACGAAGTGTCGCACGGCCGATTGGATCATTGAAACTGATGTGGTGAGGATTCCTCAGCTGCTTCATACAGACATGGGATTGTTGTGCGCCAATTGCCACGTCGTACCCAGAGAATTCGACGAAGATGTGAAGATGGAGCAGGTGGGCCATAATTCGTGCATTCCCTGCCACGAAGATATCATAGCTGATCCGAATGGGTGTGCCACATGCCACAAGGTCGAACCGATTTACGAGACCGTAGGGATCAGGATTCC
>DMOT01000301.1:630-5319 GCA_003456765.1 Bacillota bacterium | reverse complement strand
GTTCTGCTCCCCAAAACAAGGACCCCGCGACGATGCCGGCTCTCATTGAATCGGCATCGAAGTGGGGCCCCAAGTAGTAATCTATGCAAGCATGACCTGCTCGACGCGGCGCTTCAGTTCAGCGAACGGAGTTACACCCACTGCCTGGTCAACTGGTCTCCCGTCTTTGAAGATAATCAGAGTAGGTATGCTCCTGACGCCGAACTTCTCTGCGGTCTGCGGATTGTCAACAACGTTCAGCTTGGCCACTTTTACCTCGCCATTTTTGTACTCCTGTGCCAGCTCGTCAAGGATAGGCCCCTGCATCCTGCAAGGTCCGCACCATGCTGCCCAAAAATCCACCACAGCAACCCCGGGGAAGTTGCCTATTTCCGCGCTGAAATTTGCGTCTGTAATCTCAACAGGCTTAACACTATTTGCCATGCCAAAGTCAGTCCTCCCTCTCAGAATCCTCCCACAAGACACATGCATTCTCGAGTGGCTCCTCTGTGTCGGCCTTATACCGTAGGGGGGTATCCTTACATTGAATTATAAGCCCATCGATGGCGCATGTCAATAGATCCGGAACGCATCGGGGTATCTGGTTTTCGCGTCTCTCAGACTAATTCTACCCCAGTTCGCCCATGTCATATAGGATGATTGCCGTAACAACAGGGCCTGCAGTCTCCGTCCGAAGGATTCTCGGCCCTAAAGTGACCGTTGTCGCACCGTTGGCCCGGGCATACTCTGCTTCAGAGTGAGAAAAACCTCCCTCCGGACCAATGAAAAAGCCTATGCCCGGCACAGACGAAAGGCCGGGCTCTGCAAGAGCCTGACGCAAGCTTCGCTCCTCTTCAAGCTCCCACGGGAAGATCATGCTGATGCCTTCGTCACATAAGGTTGCTATAGCAGAGTGGAGAGTCCCGACACTCTCGACTAGAGGCACGACGTCCCGTCCGCTCTGCTTGGCCGCTTCCTCGGCAATTCGCCTCCACCGCGTCACCTTGCGCTCAGCCGAAGCATTGTCAGGCCTTGCAACACTCCGTTCGGTCAGAATGGGGATGATCCTTGAGACTCCTATTTCAGTGCACTTTTGGACAATTCTGTTCATCTTGTCAGCCTTCGGCAAACCCTGAACCAAGGTGACCGGGACGCGGGGTTCTGAAGCAGCGGATTCGTACGTAGCTTCTATCTCCGCCTCAACGGACGTCTCACGAGTTGCTACAATGCGCGCCACGTGGTTCTGCCCGACTCTGTCGACTGCGATAACCACGTCACCCGGCTTAAGCCGGAGAGCCTTCACAATATGGCGAGCATCTTTTCCGGATATGGTCACGCGGTCGCCCGGCATGGCGTCGCATTCAACGAAGAACCTGCGCATCTCAGCCCTCCGAAACCAGAGTCACCCACTCTTCCAACTGCAGGCGATCGACTATCGTATGCCCGACCGCCTCAAGAGCCACCCTCACTGACTCCTCTTGCTTTGCCACGAATCCCGATGATATGCATTTCCCCCCGGGCACGAGGAGACGCGGGAGATCCGGCGTAAGGCACACTACGACATCCGCAAGAATGTTGGCAACTACCATATCATACCTTCCGGTGATGCCGGTTGCAAGGTCGCCGGGGCTGATTGCAACCTTGTCAGAGACCCGGTTCTCATCTACATTTGAACGAGCGACCGCCACTGCAACGGAATCATTGTCAACTCCATCCACCCATGAGGCCCCGAGTTTAGCTGCGGCAATTGACAGAATTCCGGATCCGCATCCAATGTCAAACAGCCGCGCACCAGGCTCAAGATGAGCTTCCATCGCGGAAATCGCACCTCTGGTGCTTTCGTGCTGCCCGGTCCCGAAAGCCTCGCCCGGATCCATAAGTATCACTATTTCGCCTCTCTCAGGAGAGTAGTCTATCCAGGATGGAACAATCACTACTCGCTTCCCTACGTGATCCACGGTGTAGTAAGATTTCCATGCCGTCGCCCAGTTCGAGTTCTCTATCTGCCTGAGCGTAAGGGCCGGACGCAGCCCGGGGCCGCCCTCTCGTGCCCATCTTTCCTCCAGTGCCTCCTTGATAAGCCTGACCCTGTTTTCAAGAAGGTCGTCAACCGGGAAGTATGCTGTTACACGCAAAGGCCCATCCAAGCACATTCCCTCAGGGAAGGTCAATGCCTCTCCACTGTCAGCAGAGGACATTCTCTCCCGAATCAACGAGGGGCCGGTGAAGGCTACTCCACCCGCCCCCGCCAGCCTAAAGAGATCAGCCACTATTTCCGAATCCTCGTCCGAAACCTCACATGAGACTTCAGCCCAAAACACATCAACACCCCGCCTCAAGCCTCCTGCCGCCTGTCAAACAATCTCCACCGCTTGCTCTGCTTCTTTGAAGAAGCATCGGCAACGCCATCGCCCTGGATCTCAGCAAGCTGCTCTAGGAGGGCCTTCTCTTCCTTGCTGAGCTTCTTAGGTGTGACCACCCGCACCGTCACAATCATGTCGCCCCGTGCGAGCCCTCTGAGTGCAGGCATCCCCTTGCCCCGCTGCCTGAATGCCTCACCTGTCTGAGTGCCCGAGGGAATGCTGACCTTGATTTCAGATCCGTCTATGGTTGGAACAGTGATCTGCGCGCCCAGGGCCAATTGCGTGAATGAGACAGGGACTTCCACCCTCAAATCGATTCCATCCCGTTTGAAAACGGAGTGGGGCTCAACCTCGATGAACACGTACAGGTCGCCAGGCAGCCCCCCGCGAAGCCCAGCATCGCCTTCACCTCTGATGCGCACCCTCGAGCCTGTTTCGACTCCGGCAGGAAGATCCACCTCGATACGGCCCCTCTTCCTTACCCGGCCGCCGCCTCCGCAATCATTGCACGGGAAATCAACTATCGTGCCTTCTCCTCGACACTTTGGACATGTGGTTACTGTGGTGAAGGAGCCGAAGACCGTTCTGCCCACTGAATGGACCTGGCCGCGCCCTGCACACTCAGGGCATGTCGTACGAGCAGTGCCCGGTTCCGTTCCTTCACCGCCGCAGCGCTCGCACATCTCCATTCTCTCGACAGTAATCTCCTTCTTGACACCAGTGGAGGCCTCCTCGAGAGTAATCCTCACCGAGGCCTTGAGGTCATGCCCTCTCACAGGGCCTGCAGAACTCGCGGCCCCACGTGTAAACGGCGAATCTCCGAAGAACGCATCGAAAATGCTGCCAAATGGGTCAAATCCTCCGAAATCAGCGTTCCAACCGCCGCCGGCAACCCCGCCTTCGTGTCCGTACATGTCGTACCTGGATCGCGTTTCAGGATCAGACAATATCTGATAAGCTTCGTTGATCTCTTTGAACTTCGCCTCAGCTGAAGGGTCGTCAGGGTTGACGTCTGGATGCCATTTGCGGGCAAGATCCCAGAACGCCTTCTTTATGTCGCTTTCTGACGCGTTTCTCTCAACCCCTAAGACCTCGTAGTAATCCCGCTTGCCCGTAGCAAACACCGCCTCGTTGCGCTATTTGGCTGACTGAATTCTTGCCAGCAGATCCGAAAGGCTTTCCGCCATGTATTCTACCAGTGACGTTACAAGCGAATAGTCAATTCTGGTCGGCCCCACTACGGCAATTGTGCCTACAACCTGGCCCCCGACGCCGTAAGGTGCACATACCACACTGCACTCCCTCAGCTCTTGCCTTTGGTTCTCAGAGCCGATCGTCACATATGCCCCCCCCAGGCCGCGTGACGCAGATCCCGAGAGTTCAGTCAGCACCAAGTCATCCGATTCCAGAAATTCTAGAATCGGCCTTGCACGCTCAAGTTCATTGAACTCCGGTTGTCCCAGGAGCCTCATCAGGCCATCCACGTATACCCTATCCTGATCTGACGATCTGGTAGCCGAGAGCAACAAGTCAAACATCTCTTCGAGAAAAGATGCATACGCGTTCAGGTCGGCCAGAATCTCGCCTAGCACTCTGCCTCGCATCCGCGCCAACGAGCTCCCCCGCAGCCTGTGGTTGAGCATACGCGACATGTTCTCGAGATCACGCGGATCCATCTCATGGTCAATTGCCAACACCCTGTGTTCAACAAGCCCTGCATTGGTTACAACCAGTACCAGCACGCTGTCGGAGCTGAGGGGAACGAGTTGGATATGGCGTATTTCAGCCGTCTTTACTCCCGGGCCGATTACTACTGACGCGCAGTTGGACAGCTCTCCCAAGACCTTTGCAGTGGCTCTGATCAATGATTGTATCTCGTCGCTCCGTCTTGCGCACTCAGCCCTGATTGTCTTCTCCTCGGGGCCTGTCAGGGCGCGCTCAGGCATAAGAGCATCTACATAAAACCGATAACCCTTGTCAGACGGGATCCTCCCTGCCGAAACGTGGGGTTGCTCAAGGTAGCCTTCATCCTCGAGGTCAGCCATTTCATTTCTTATCGTGGCAGAGCTGACTCCAAGCCCGTATTTTCTCGCGATGGTCCTTGAGCCCACCGGTTCAGCCGTTGAGATGTAGTCGTCAGTCACAGCCCGAAGAATAGCCTTCTTTCGATCTGCCATGGTCTCAGCCATCGCTCTCACCCCACTCTCAATTCAAATGACTGTATCGCGTATCCAGAGGCGCAGCCCTAATTCAGCCCGTTAGCACTCGGCGCAGCAGAGTGCTAAAAACAACATAACATCACAGCTCGACGCTGTCAAGGCTGAGCACCAGTGCCGCATTCAACACA
>DMOT01000301.1:0-375 GCA_003456765.1 Bacillota bacterium | reverse complement strand
CGACAAGCCCCGCCTCTGCCAGGTCCGTGAACTTGCCGGCGTATTCCGTCAGCAAATCCAGCCCGAAACGGCGCCCCATCTCGACAAGGTCAACACCTTCCGACATGCGCAATCCAAGCATCAAGCTATCTTGAGCTTCTTGGAAAGCATTGCGTTCCTCAAACCCGGCCAGTGGCCGTACTCCCTTCTCGATTGCGGCCATGTAATCCTCGACTGATTCAACGTTCCACGACCTGACCGCGCCATGCCGAGCTCCATCCAGATGCGAATGAGCGGCCACTCCCAAACCCACGTAGTAGCTGGAGGTCCAGTATCCAACGTTGTGCGCGCTTTCAAAACCCGGCAACGCAAAATTGGAGACCTCGTATCTGGCAT
>DMOT01000001.1 GCA_003456765.1 Bacillota bacterium | reverse complement strand
CCGCTGAGCTGGTGGGGATATCGCTGGAGATAGTCTGGCGAGAGCCCCACGCGGGCCATGAGAGACAGCGCTTCCGCCTCGCGTCGGTGCGATGGGACGTCGCCGGCTGCAAGGGCGATGCCTATAGTCTGACCAACGGTGTATCTTGGGTTCAGAGAGCTGTAGGGGTTTTGAAATATTATCTGGGCATGATGTTTCAGCTCCGAACGGTCGATCGCCCCCGAGCCCCAGATAGGTGCATCGCCATAGTACACTTGCCCGGATGTGGGCTGAAGGAGCCCCGCTACAGTGCGGCCGAAAGTGCTCTTGCCACAGCCGGACTCGCCAACGAGTCCTACGGTTTCGCCTGGGTATATCGACATGCTGACGCCGTCTACAGCCCTGATGCGCCTGTCAGGAATGCCTGCCAGCCGGCGAGAGAGGAATGATTCGGCCATTACAAAATGCTTGGATACGTCGACAGCCGAGACGAGCGGTGCAGGCATGCTTCTTGCAACCATGGAATGCACCTCCTGGTAAGCATTATAACATTCCGGCGGCATGCGAGGCCGACAAAGAGGCCAGATATCCAAATCCGGAGAGGTTCCGGCCGCCTTGAGCAGGGAACATGTTCCCGAAACCCTGCTTGTGGCCAATTTGACAAGGCGGCAGCCTTGATGGTAACATTTATTAGAATAGAATACAGAGGGTATGGTCACGCGCCGCCTGGCGCAAACGCTGAATCTTCCCGGTGGGGAGAACGGGGGACCCAGATCCAATGGCAGGGGCGAATCCTGCGAGTCCGCAGGTAGGGCTAATTCCTTCAGCCCGAGTCCGTCAGCTAACCTCGTAAGCGCAGAGAAGGGACGCCCATTTGGCCCAGGGATGTCCCTGGGTTTTCTATCTTTTTGCCTGCCTGAAGTTGGGTGATCCTGGCGAGGCTCAGCTTCTGCGCATCTATCCGCAGCTGCCAGCTGCGAGAGGTTCCCCGCTTTTCTCCGAATAAACGGAATATTCCTTCGGCTTTGTAATGGCCAGATTCAACCGATTTTCTTGTGGGAGGTTGACCATATGAAAATGCGAACTGCGTTGATTATCATCGCCATTGCCATATTTGCTTCCCTGGGATTTGCGCCCGCAGCTTTGGGCACGACCAAGGGACAACTGTCAGTGATAATAGACACCGAATCCATTCGTGCCGATGAGGCACAGGCAATAGCCCATAACTTGAGGGCAATCGGGGTATCCGCGGATGTTAGGATATGGGAATGGAGCGCGCTCAAAGAGCGCATTCAGGCTGGAGAGCGGCAGATATACTTGACGGACTGGGGAAGCGCGTACTTCGATCCCTTCGACATTGTGGTACCGAAGTTCCGCACAGGCGACAGGGGCAACTACTCGGGCTACAGCAATCCGCAGTTTGATGCTGCCCTTGACCGGGCGCTTCTGGCAGTCGACGCCGATGTGCGAAGAGATGCGTATTTCGATGCACAGCAGATTCTCTTTGAGGATGTTCCGGCACTGTTCGGGTACTCCCTCATGGAGACTGAGGCGGCGCGCGCAGACGTGCTCAACTGGCAACCTTCGATGGATTCCCGTGTGAACCTGCACGACGTCGGCCTTTCGCGGGGCGACACTATCCTAGTGGGCCTGTATGCCGACAAGATAGTCACGCTGGACCCCGCAGCCTACCGCGACAGGCCAACTGAGACCGTAATACGCAACATGTTCGATGCCCTGGTCACGCGAACTTGGGACGGAAGGGTAGTCCCGGAGATTGCGGAGGCGTGGAAAGCCGAATCGGATACGGAATACCTCTTTCGGATCCGAAAGGGAATCAAGTTCCACAACGGAGATTCGCTCGATGCCGATGATGTGGTGTACACCTTCGACCGGGTTCTCAAGGAAGGCGGCATGGGCGGCCGCACATCGCCACGACAAGGCCTGCTGGGCCCGGTTGAAAAGGTAGAGAAGGTAGATGCGTACACGGTCAGGTTCGTGCTTTCAGCGCCGTTTCCAGTGTTGCCGCAGGCGCTTGTTCACATCCAAATAGTCCCCAGGGACTACATGGAGCGGGTCGGCGATGAGGCGTTTTCCAGGCAGCCGATTGGCTGTGGGCCCTTCAGGTACGTTGAAGGGCGACTGGATGACAAGATCGTGATGGAAAGGTTTGACGGATACTACGGCGGATCGCCAATGCTTCCTCCGGTTGGGACAGCCCGAGTGAAGCGGGCAATCTTCAGGATGATGCCGGATCCCACTGTACGCGTTGCTGCTCTCAAAACTGGAGAGGTCCATATCATTCAGGCGGTGCCTGCCCATGTGGCTGCATCGCTGATGCGAGACAGGAATATCCAGGTGAGGTCTGTCGAGGGTACTCGCGTCTATTTCGCAGAGATGAATTGCACGCGTCCGCCTTTCGATGATCTCAGGGTTCGAAGGGCGATCAACTACGCTGTTGACTGGGACACGATCCTGAGGACGATCTATGCCGGCAATGCCACGCGGCTTTCAACTGCGTTCCTCCCGAGCGGCTTCGGCTTCAACCCGAAGCTTGCTCCTTACGGATATGATCCGGCGCGCGCCAGGTCACTTCTGGCCGAGGCAGGCTACTTGACAAGATGATCCGCTTCACTCGAGCTCAGGTCAAGATCATAGAAAGAATCC
>DMOT01000018.1 GCA_003456765.1 Bacillota bacterium | reverse complement strand
CCACTCCCCTCCCCTCCGCGGAGGCGTGACAGCGAAAGTTTTTGCGCCATTGAACCGAAACCGTCCAAAGCCCGACTCATATAGTGAAGGAGCTAACCGCTGAAAGGAATCCGCCAGCGCTCAAGAGAAGACTACCCGGCGGGAAGCAGATTGTGCCATCTGTTGCCCTATCACTCCTAGACAGCAGTGTATCGGCCGCAGCTCAGCAAATCGAGGGGCATGGCGATCGGAGGAATGTGCGATGTGAAAACAGCTTCAGGCAGCAGTGTTGACCGTGATACGTTGGAAAAGGCATGCTCAGGAGATGTAGGCGCATTTCGCAGACTGTACGATGCACACGCGCCGAACGTTTACAGATACGGAATGCTGCAAACGGGAAATCGCCAGGCTGCCGAAGATATCCTGCAGGAGACTATGATTGCACTGTGGCGCAGCCGGGAGAAGCTTTCGGAGATTGCTTCGATATCGTCCTGGATAATGGCAGTAGCCCGGAACAAGACCATAGACTACATCAGAAAGAAAGCTCCCACTGTGCCCATTAGTGAATTTGACGACGACTGGCGGCTGCATGGACCCGCCGCTGCAACCGAAGCCTTGACTTCTGACATGGCGGGGGCTCGTCTGCAGGCTGGAGGAACCGGAGTGGGGCTGCCGGAAGAGGCAATCTCCGACCGGATTGACATCACTGCAGCCCTGCTCGAACTGGATCCGGAGAAAAGGGAGTTGTTCTACATGGTCTTCTACCTCGATATGTCATACACCGAAATTGCGGGCGCCATCGGGATCCCCGTAGGCACAGTGAAGAGCCGGATGTATCATGCCCGTCGAGAGCTGAAAGAGATACTTGAGAGGGGGCGCAAGTCATGTGCGGATGCGAATCAATAAGACATCTGCTGCCCCTGGTCGCAAATGGGCGGCTTTCCGAGGAGGAAGAATGCACAGTGGCGCTCCACCTCGCAACATGCGAGGCTTGCGTGGATGAGCTTGCGCTCCTGGTCCAGTTTGCAGAGTCTTTCAAGAACGTTATGGAGGCGGAGTGCTCACCCGGTCAAGACCAGCTAAACGCAGTCTTCGATGCCATGATTTCGATTTATGGGGCAGACAGCCCCCGAGTGGAGACAGACAGGAATGGCGAGAAAGCCGGAGAAAGCTCTACGGAAGCTCCTGAAATTACGACACGGGCTGTGATGGACTGGGTGGTCTCAGAATGCCCGGGATTCGGGTGGGCTCGCATAGCCCGCCGCATCTACCGGCGCTTTGGTCCGGACCAGTTCTCGCCCAGTATTAAGCTAGGACCCATGACTATTGGCCTTAGATAGCCAGAGGAGGCTTGAAAACATGCCAGACGACAAGAGCAACGAGATCCCCGTAAAGGAAATCGGCGAACTCTTCGATGTGCTCAGTGAGAAATTGCCAGGTGTGATGAAGGCCGTCAGAGATTCGTTTTTCTCAGCTGAGGCAGGCGCCGGCCTGGGCGACGCAGTAGGATCTTTCTACAAGTCCCTTGTTGACAAGGGCATTCCCGATGAGAAAGCTTATGAGCTTACGCTAGCTTTCCTCAAGCAGTTCCGGCGTTTCGCTGATGCCATCTCAGCGGAGAGCAAGAAATCCGATGACGACGGGGAGGGGTAATCCTTTAGCCTGGAACCCTGCACGCATGGCCGCAGGGTTCCGCCGCTCCCACTCCAAAAGCATGCTCGGTCCGCCCCCCGGGAGGTGTGTTCATTGGCAGTGATTGAGGCAATATGGATGGCTGCACGACTCCTGGCAGGCACTATCGGGGTGCTGGCGATGATTGTTTGTGAGGGAATCGCGTTCCTCTGGGGTGCCTGGCGGTTCAAGGGCGCCATGAAAAGCGCCATGGTTACGCGCGGAGTCCCCCGGCAGTACGCTGATGAATTCGCGCAGGAGATAGTCCATTCGGTTAAGGGTGTTGCTTCCAGAGCTATCGCGAAGGGCAAGATGACGTGAGGGCTCGCCAACAGCGCACGCCCACCCCATGACGCGGCTCATCAGCATTTGTGCAGAGTAATAGAGTCGCTCCCGGAGGCTGGAAATGATCTTCTTTGATCTTGATGATACCCTGATAGACCGCAAGAAGGCTGAGTACCTTGGTGTCAAAGCTTTCTATTCTGAACACAGTCCGCTTTTTGCTGCCCATAAGGACACCTTCTATGAGTCATGGCGCAAGATATCGAATGGCCACTTCCGGAGGTTTCTCGACGGCGAAATATCCTTTGCGCAGCAGCGAATCGAGCGGATGAAGGATGTTTTTGCCCTGTCGGGGATAGACTTGTCAGACAGTGAGGCGAATAGGCAGTTCAAGATCTACAGGCGGCACTATGAAGTCAACCTGGTGCCATACGATGATGTCGTCCCATGTCTTGAGAGGCTGAAAGGGCGCAGGTTAGGGATTATCACAAATGGCGATCTTGAGGAGCAAATGTTCAAGCTTGGGAAGATAAACGATAGAAACTTCTTCGAGATCGTCATTGCGGCAGGCGATGTAGGCGCTGCAAAGCCGGATCTTGAGATTTTCAAGATCGCCTGCGAACGGGCGAATGTAGATGCTCGGGATTGCGTCTATGTGGGAGATGACGTTGGGATCGACATACTGCCCTGCATGAAGGCGGGTATGGACGGGATTTGGCTGAATAGGAAAGATGAAGGCCAGGCATTTCCGGGTATCAGAACGATACGCGACCTTGCGGAGCTGGAAAGCGTGCTGCCGTGATGGTGCCGGCTCCGCAGCCCATGAAGCAGCTTCATCAGTTCCAGGCTATTGCTTGTTGCAGTGTAAGATAGAAGTCCATGCTAGGAGGGTGATGTAATGCTGGACTTGCTCAAATCAGTCATTTCAGACTGTGAAGGGTACGCAGAAATCAGATACCATAAGCGCATTCACGATATTATCGAAGCCCGAAACGGTGCACTCACCAAGGTAGAGCATCGAACCCTGGCTGGAGCGGGTGTCAGAGTTCTGGTGGACGGCGGGTGGGGTTTCGTTTCCACCAATGACGTGACCGAGTCGGGGCTCAGAAAAGCGCTCTCCGAAGCCCAGGCCGCAGCCTGGGTCGGAGCGGCTGTGCGAAAGCAAAAGGCGCAACTCGCCCCGTCCGAGCCCGCCAGAGGCGAGCTTGTGTACTATGATGCAGCCCGAGAGCCTGACATCGCAGAGAAGATCCGAGCGGTCCTCGAGGCTGAAAAGCGCATCCGCGATCGTTCGCCGCTTATTGTGGGAAGCATCGTAAGATATACGCAGTATGAGGATGAGAAGTACATAGTCACCTCAGACGGGTCGGCTGCCCATGTGCTCGACAATAAGCCCAGTTTTCACGTATTTGCCACCGCAGGGCGCGATGGACAGCTGGAAACAGCAATAAAGAGCGCAGGTGTTACCGGTTCCTGGGCCGACTTGATGCAAAAGGGCGATCTCAACACCCTCGTGGATGACGCTGTGGATCTTGCCGCAAAGAAGCTCGATGCAGATTACGCCAAAGGCGGACAGTACACAGTCATACTCGACCCGGGGCTCGTCGGAGTCCTGTCACATGAGGCCATAGGACATACTGTGGAAGCCGACTTCGTGCTGAGCGGTTCCATCGTCAAGGGCAAGATAGATAAGGCTGTAGCATCGGAACTAGTAACCATGGTGGATGACGGGACTGTGGACGGAGCCACCGGCATGGTCATGGTGGACGATGAGGGCGTGCCCGGCCAGCGCACGGTTATCATCGACCGCGGCATCCTCCGGAACTACCTGCATTCCCGCGAATCGGCGGCAGCATTCGGAGTGGAGCCACATGGCAATGCACGGGCCTTCACCTACCGCGATGAACCCATAATCAGAATGACCAACACCTTCATACTGCCCGGCGAAGATAGTCTAGACAAGATGATAGCGGGGATAGACGACGGGTTCCTCCTCAAGGAGCTAGGGCAGGGCGGCCAGGCTGACGCCACCGCCGAGTTCATGTTTGGCGTCGCCGAGGCCTACCGAATCACAGGTGGCAAAGTTGGAGAGATGGTCAAAGGGGTTACCATCTCCGGCCAGGCATTCGAGGTCCTAAAGAGCGTCGACGCAGTATCTTCCGATTTCGACATGCCGGTGGGGGCAGGACACTGCGGCAAGTTCCAGCCGGCCAAGACTGACGCTGGCGGGCCTTACCTACGTTGCCGTGTGACTGTCGGAGGAAGCCATGAGTAGAGGAGGGAATGGCAGATTGAAACAATTGGAGCTATGTGACAGCCTTGTCGAACGCGCGCGCAAGATGGGCGCCGACGATGCGGAAGTCTTCTATGTAAAGTCCAGAACACTCGGAGCAGTCTTCCAGAAAAACGACCTGCAGGTGCCAAAGGGCGATGATTATGAGGGGCTAGGCATACGTGTGCTCCTCCATGGCAATGGTGCAGCAAAGCAGGGTTTTGCCGCGACAAACATGCTATCTTCCGACTCGCTCGAGGACACACTGCGGGCAGCCATAACCATAGCCAAGGCATCGCCTGAAGATCCGAACCATTGGATGCCAGAGCCGTCGCAAGTCGAGCCAGTGCCCGGCAGATACGACAAGTCCGTCGAAAGCATGCGCCTTGAGGATGCGGTCGAGCAGGGTTTGAAACTGGTGGAATCGGCCCGGTCGTTCGATTCCAGAGTCATGATGGATACGGCACATTACATGGTCGAGGTCACAGAGAAGGCCATTGCGAACTCCAAGGGCATCAGGCTTACTGAGCAAGACTCAGTCTTCACGTGTATTGCCTTTGGATTTGCCAGGGACGGAGAGGAAGTATCGCCGTTTGATGCGGAGATCGCCATTACATGCAACAAAGACGCGATCGACGCTGAAGCCACCGGGCTCAAGCTGGCCAGGAAAGTGGTATCCTCCCTGGGGGCCACAACCGTGCCCAGTTTCAAGGGAGACGTTATCATCACGCCTTACGCAGCCTACGATCTCATAGCTGAACCCGTATCATTCGCGTGCAATGCCCAGAATGTGCAGAATGGGAGATCGAAATGGGCTGGCCAGCTTGGTGCGCAGGTTATGTCACCCCTTATCTCGATTACTGACGATCCCAGAATTCCCGGAGCAGCAGGTTCCACTTCATTCGACCGCGAGGGAGTGCCGCCTGCCACTCTGCAACTCGTAAGTGAAGGCACGCTCAACCACTATCTCTATAACTGCTATGCAGCGCGCAAAGACGGCATTGCCTCAAACGGACGCGCGTCAGGCAGCGACCACACTGTTCCCGGCATTTCAACAACGAACTTCGTTGTTGCATCAGGCAAACGCTCAGTTCACGACATGATAGCAGGGTGCTCCAAGGGGTTGCTGGTGAACAGGTTCTCAGGGAATGTGGATTCTGTAAGCGGCGACTTCTCAGGCGTAGTAAAGGGCGGTCACTACATAGAAGCCGGCAAAACCGTGTGCCCGGTCAAGGAAGTCATGATCTCGGGGAACATCTATGAGCTTCTGAAACAAGTTGTGGATGTGTCACGGGAATACGTCGATGTCGGCGGGTCGAGAATGCCCTATATCCAGATTGAGGGTTGCTCCATAACAGGCAAGTAGATAGCAGGGCTGCAGAGTCGCAGAACCCTTCATGCCTGATGACAAGGCTGACGAACCGAATGAAGGGATGAAGGGATAAATGTAAGGGGGCGGAATCGCCCCCTGTCTTCCTTGAGATCACGTTCCACATGAAAAGTCTTCCGGCCCACAATCCGGAACGAATCCATTTGACTCATTTCCCGATCGGCGGGGTGCGAGGGGTCACGTCTTGTCCAGTGGTGTAAATTGCCGCTGTGATTCTCCTAGCAGTTAAGGGTCCTTAGTATTATTTAGTAAGCTTGTGCTTACGGTTTTCGGTGCTGCACACAACGCATATGAGATTAGTGAGTG
>DMOT01000165.1 GCA_003456765.1 Bacillota bacterium | reverse complement strand
CAATAGCTCCACCCTTGCGTATCCACACGACTGATAACTACTTAAGAGCGTCACTCACCGCCGACCAGCGTTCTTCATTCATTGTGCCGAATCTGAACAGCGCAACACCCTCAGCCCCTGCTTCCAAGCCAGCAGCGATGGCCTCTTGCACCGCATCGCGATCGGCCTTGTTGCCGTAAGCCTGAACTCCTATGTACACCGGCACATCACTTCCTACGAGCTCGATCGTACCGCGCGCCACATCGCCGACCCACGCAGGAGACTTGCCGAAGTCAAGATGATAAGCCATGGGGCAGACGAGATCGTAGAGCTCCCCGGCGTCCTCGTAGCTCTGTCCGTAATGGCACATTGCAAAGGAATTTGTATCAACAAGGGCTCCTTCAGGCATCAGGCTTGCGGAGAAGATCACGTTGGGCTTTGCTTCTCTGGCAACAGCACGCATGCTGGCGGCCGCACCGCGTATCTCAGACTGGCGCATCTTCACCCAGGCCACCACATCCGCGTCGCCCGACTCATATGCCTCGAAGAATCGATTGGGATTCGCATTGCTCGCATAGGAAGTCTCGAATATGACCTCGCGGACTCGGTCTACGCTTATCCCCAGGTTGGTTGCCTTTTGAACATGGTCAGGGCAGAAGCAGTAGACCATGTGCCCGTAGCGTATGTAGTCCAGATGAATCCCATCGACGTCGTAGTTCTCGAGCACTTCTCTGATCATGTCATTCATGTATCCAAGATGAGCTTCAGACATGGGGCAAACCTTTCCGTCCTCCATACGATACGGCTTGAACTCAGTGTTCGCCTTTCCGTGATGCCACATGCTATCTTCCGGATGGAGGTCGATGTAGGCCTTGTCCTGGTTGAACACGAACCAGGCATGCACTCTGATTCCCAGTGGGCGACAGACTGCCATCATATCGCCAAGAGCGTCTTTGTCAGCCTCGGCCGGGGGAGCGATTGCGCTGGCGTAGTCGGCCTTGCCAGCAGTGCCTCTTACCAACAGGAACACGTCGGTCACGTGGTTCTCAGCCAAACCCTTCACAACGGCTTCAGCGCCCTGCGTCCTCACAGTGCTTCCCCACAACCAAACTGCCAGATTGCTCTGGCCATTTGCAGCTGCAGGAGTCACGCAGAATGCCAGCATGAGACAACCGATGACAAAGTACAACATGAGTCGCGCATTTCTAAACATACCCCTAGATCCTCCCTTTGCCACTATATTCTGAGCCAGGCGGCACCATCTGCGCCAGCCTAGCTCTCGAGCCCGTAACCGCGGGGATAGAATCCCGGTATCTCCACAGGAAGCCTGCCCTTTGGCGCAATCTCGCCGAACAACACTTCCACCATCGCCCTGATGGAACATGGCCGGTACCCGTATGTCACCAGGTAGGTCCCTACTTCCGGATATGCCCTTATGTCGTAGGGATTGCGAATCCCGCACGCCACAACAGGCGCCGCAGCCGCTCTCCTCAGCGCCTGCACAAGCCTTCCCTGGGCTTTCTCCTGTTCACCTGTCTTGCAGGACGTGGCAACCACTACCGCATCAGCGCGCCCTGCCGCTGCAAGAGCCGCATCAATTTCAGCTCTTGTGGGAGCCAGACTGACGCCCACTTCGATGACAGCCACTCCTCGGGAGGCAATCTCCTTGCCCAGTACCGTCTCTCCCTCTGTCAAGTCCTCAGCGCGAAGCCTTGGCATCGTGGCAGGGTACACTACGGCAACAGTTTTCAGGCTTTCGCGACGGAAAGGCAACACTCCGTCGTCGTTTCGCACAAGCGTAATCGACTGTCGGGCAATCCTCTTTTCGGCTTCAAGATGCTCTGTGCATCCCACAACGTCTAGAGACGGACGCCCGCCCGGCCACATTCTCCGGCGTGCTTCTTCAAGTTGGAGTTTAGTCCTCAGGATACGCCTGCACGAGGCGTCTATGTTCTCTCTGGGGATCCGCCCGGTCAGCACAGCCTGCTCAATTCGGTCAATTGCCTCCCTTTGCAGCTGCAGAGTGTGGGCCATCAAGACTATGTCGGCACCTGCCTCCACTGCCCGAACCGCAGCCCGAGGAGTGCCTATTGTGTCCTTGATCGCCCCCATCTCCAGGCAGTCGGTGATTATCAAGCCGTGAAATCCCATCTTGTTGCGAAGCAGCTCAGTCAGGATTGGGCGCGACATGGTTCCAAACGTGCCTGTTTGATCGAGAGCGGGAACCCGAATGTGCGCCGTCATCACCGCCGGGACGCCAGCGCATATAGCTTCTCGGAACGGCGGCAAGTCCAGGGCTTCAATCTCTTCGATGGGAGAATCGATAAGCGCGACTGAAAGGTGGGAATCTACAGAAGTTCGTCCATGTCCGGGGAAGTGCTTTGCCATGCATAGCGCTGCGCCTTCAGCATATCCGCGCACCGCAGCGCTTCCGAAACTCCCGGCAATCGCAGGGTCGTCACTGTAAGCCCTTATGCCTATTATCGGGTTGTCGGGGTCAGCATTTACGTCAACATCAGGAGCGCACACAGCGTTGATGCCCATAGCCAGGGATTCAATGGCGATTATTCGGCAGGCCTCATACGCATTTTCTGCATCCCCGGTAGCTGCAAAAGCCATGTTGCCCGGGAAGACGGCGGTCCCATCTGTGACCTGCATGACTATCCCGCTTTCCTGGTCAGCCATGATGAAAAGGGGAACCTTCGCCCCCGCTGCGGCCGCGGCGTCCTGGAGAGCCGAGGTAAGCTCGCGCATCTCTGCAGGACCATGTGCATTGCGCGCGAAAATGGCCACACTGCCCAGTCCCGGGTCTTTGAAGAGCGAGCCAATACCTTCAGGTAGTTCGCCGTCGAAATGATCCTCAAATCCTGCCATAGTCATCTGCCCGATCTTCTCACGTAGGCTCATAGACTGCAGCAACTCATCTTCTCGGCATGTGCCGATCCTTTTCACGGTGTACTCCTCCCCTTGACTTCCTCTATCGCTTGACTGCACCCACTACGATCCCCTGTTGCAATGAGTCTGCACAAGCAGGCATACCTGACTATCGTAGCATTTTGCGTCTCTAGCGCTTGCCATTGCAGTGGGGAATGGCCGTATCTCTGTGTTCCATTGTTCCCGCTCGACATGATTCATCTGGCTAATCTACGTCAGAATGCGGAATACGGAGTATTGCTCCATGGATTCAGAGTTTTCAATGCAGAGATTCTACACCAGTTGGAGTTTTCCTTCCCCTGCAATGCAATACCTTGTGGAGAATCTCTTCAATCTCCATGCAATCTGGTGTATACTGCGAAGGGAGGTGTGAGGACAATGAGTCGCATAGGTCCTGGAGGCAGTTCCCTCCGTGAGCTTGCCATCTTGAGAGATGGAAGAAGGAGACGCGCATCAAGCTACGACCGCACCGGAGGAAACGACGATTGGATTATCATAGGTCCACAGGAGACTGCAATTATTGTGGACATAGCAGGAGCAGGCTGTATTACGCACATATGGGTTACGATGTCGTGCGAAGAAGCCGATTTCCTGCGCAAGACAGTATTTCGGGCGTTTTGGGATGGAGAGAGTGATCCCAGTATCCAGGTGCCGATAGGAGACTTCTTCGGTATGGGGCACGCCATGCACCGAAATTTTACATCGCTTCCACTGGCAATGAGCCCCCAGGACGGCAAGTCTTTCAACTGCTGGTTCCCCATGCCCTTTGCAGACGGCGCACGATTGGAAGTTACCAATGAGTGCTCCGACACTCCAGTGACTCTGTATTACTACGTCGATTATGAAAGCTATTCTTCCATACCCGGCAACATGGCTCGCTTCCATGCATGGTGGAACAGAGAGAACCCCTGCACAGGGATATCAGATCAGGGCATGACCAATAGAGAGTTCCAGTGCAGCGGCAAGAACCTGAGCGATGAGGGCAACTACGCAATACTAGAGGCTGAAGGCCGCGGCCACTACGTGGGATGCAACCTCAACATACACAATCTTAGAACCACTGACAAATGGAACTGGTACGGTGAAGGCGATGACATGATATTCATCGATGGAGAACCATTTCCACCGTCTCTGCACGGTACCGGCACTGAGGACTACTTCAACACCGCATGGTGCCCCACTCAGGAAGTCTGCACGCCATACCATGGAATAATACTGCCCGGCGGGCCCAACTGGTCAGGCAAGATAACACTCTATAGATACCATATCGAAGACCCAATCATGTTTGAGAAGTCAATTCGTGTCACCATTGAGCACGGTCACAACAATCACAGGAGTGATGACTACTCAAGCACTGCATACTGGTACCAAGTAGAGCCGCACAAAGCGATGCCGCCTCTGCCGCCAGTTCACGAGCGCCTACCAAGACCAGAGTAAGTGTGCAACCGGGGAGAGCCCACGGTGGACTACCCGTCGCAGGCTCTCCGCTTCTTCTCCATTCATCTGACTATCCTGGAGCATCCACGGAAGCCCGCCTGAGTAGAGTGTTCGCCTTCGCAGCGATTATCCTGGCTCCGGTTTCCCTCATCGTGCTCAATTACCATGCCGAGGTACCCGTGAACGGCTTCGGCAGCATGCAGAAAGAGCGCCGGTGTGCCTGTACTCGAGAGCGTGATCATGTCTTTCATGCTCCGACTAACATCAACAGCCTACTCATAGAGAATCAGCCCTTAACAGCGCCCATCGTTATTCCCTTCTGGAACGAATCCTGCATCAACAGGTAAACAATGACCATGGGAATTGTGGCTATTGTCATCCCAGCACACAGCGTTCCCCACTCTGTCACGTTGAGCCCCCTGAACATGGTGAGCGCCAGTGGCATTGTCTTCATGCGCATGTCGTTGATGATCAACAAGGGCCATAGGAATTGGTTCCATGACCACATTACCTTGAATATTGCCATCGTTCCAAGTACAGGCTTTGCAAGCGGCAGCATGATAGACCAGTAGATACGCCACGCCGAACATCCATCGACCAAGGCCGCGTCTTCGAGATCCCGTGGGATCGTCTGAAAGAACTGCTTGAACATGAAGATTCCGAAACCCGATGCAAGGAACGGAACGATCATTCCTTGATAAGTGTCAAGCCAGCGCAGTTTCATTACGGTAAGGAAGAGCGGCACGGCAATCACATAGAACGGAATCATCATGGTAGCCAGAGCCATGTAAAAAAGCAGGTTCTTGCCAGGAATATCGCGCCGTGCAAGAACGTATCCTGCCAGCGAGTCCACGATCAGAGCCGGGCCTGTGATAAGCGCAGTTACGAGCACGCTGTTTAGGAAGAAGGTGCCCAGAGTTACCGCTTCATCGAAGTTGCTCGGAAACGTCCAAGCCCGTACATAGTTCTGGAAAGTGATACGCTCTGGAATAAGCTTGTAGGAAAAAATCACCGAGTCGGCAGTAAGGGATGTGGATATCATCCATAGCATAGGCGCCAGCATTACAAACGCTCCCACAATGAGCACTACGTATTTCAGGATCTCCAGGGCGATCTGCCCCGATGTGAGTTGCTTTTTCTTCTTGCCATCCCCAGTAGTCATGTTATGTGGCACTTTCATAC
>DMOT01000072.1 GCA_003456765.1 Bacillota bacterium | reverse complement strand
GAATACATCTTTGAGAAGATCGCAAAAAAGCCGGTGACGATAGGGGACTGGAGCGCTGCTGTAACAGGCCTCTTGATCGCGATGGTTCTTCCGCCGCACGTGCCTGTTTGGATACCGGTCATTGCGGGATTTTTCGCCATAGGCGTCGTTAAGCTGCTTTTTGGAGGGCTAGGCCATAATGTATTCAACCCGGCTCTCGCAGGCCGTGCCTTCGCGATTGCCGCTTGGCCAGCTTTGACCACTAGTGGTTATCTCTGGCCTGCATCTGCAGAAGGCGCCATCTGGGCTGTGAGGGGCTTTGACGCCATGAGCACCGCAACCCCGCTCACACTGTGGAAAATGGGGACAATAGGCGGAGCTTCGATGTCGAAGTTCTATCAATCGCTATTTGTGGGCAACGTAGCGGGATCATTGGGCGAAACATCTGCGCTGGCGCTGCTTATTGGCGCGGTTTATCTTCTCTGTAGAGGGCGCATATCCCTGAGAATACCTCTTTCCTATATATTGACAGTATCCGTAATCACGGGCCTATACGGTCAAGACCCGCTCTTCCACGTGCTATCAGGCGGGCTGATCCTTGGAGCGTTCTTCATGGCCACTGACTACGTTACATCTCCGATGAATCCAAAGGGCCAGATAATCTTCGGTATCGGATGCGGGATCCTGACGGCGTTGATAAGGATGTTCGGCGGGTATCCTGAGGGGGTCTGTTATTCGATCCTGCTCATGAATGCGGCAGTGCCCCTGATCGACAGGCTCACTCGCCCTAAGCGGTTTGGGGAGGTGACCAGCCGTGCGTGACGTGCTCAAGCTGGGACTTGTGTTGATGGTCATATGCGCGGTTTCGGGCGGGCTTCTCGCCTACGTGCATGGTGTGACCAGTGAGATAATTGATGAACGAAAGGCGCAAGAGGTTGCGGACGCAATGCGCGTCGTGCTTCCCGCTGCCGAGAGCTTTGAGAAGCTCAGTGATGACGAGCTTGCGTCTATCAAGGCTGACCCGAAGTTCGTTGACGTTGACGAGGTATACGAGGGAGCTCACGACGGCAGCCTTGTTGGAATAGTAGCCAAAGTGCAGTCGCCTGGATACGGAGGCAAGATCAGCCTTCTCGTGGGCATGGATCCGGACCTCACCGTCACAGGACTGCAAGTTCTTGGGCATAGTGAGACTCCGGGACTTGGCGCGAATATCGCCAAGCCTGAGTTCATATCTGAGTTTATAGGCAGAGGCGGCTCTCATCCGCTTGCTGTCGACAAGGACGGCGGCGAGATCTCCGCCATATCGGGAGCGACTATTTCGTCGAGGGGAATGGGGAAAGGCGTCAATCTGGTCCGCGATCTTGTAAATGCCCTCGGCATAGCTGGAGGTGTTGGCAGATGAGTCCGCTTACGGCCTTCACCAACGGGATATACAAGGAGAACCCAATATTCAGGCTTGTTCTGGGGCTCTGTCCTACGATAGCGGTGTCGCTTGCGGTATCGAATGGAATAGGGATGGGTCTTGCGGCAACGTTCGTGCTTGTGGGGTCGAACCTGATAATATCGCTTCTCAGGAAGCTCATACCCTCCGAGATACGAATACCCTGCTTCATCGTGGTGATCGCAACTTTCGTGACGATAGTCGACCTGACGATGGAGGCTTACTTGCCCCAACTCCATCAGGTTCTTGGCGTTTTTGTGCCACTGATCGTTGTCAACTGCATCATCCTGGCGCGGGCTGAAGCCTTTGCGTCCAAGAATGGGCCTGGCGCGTCAATCATGGATGGGCTCGGCATGGGCCTCGGTTTCACGCTGGCGCTGGCAGCAATCTCGATCATCAGAGAGCCTCTGGGTACAGGGGTCATATTCGCAGCGCCTGACCTGGGGTTTGACGGCATAAGGCTGTTTCCCGCCGAGTACGCGGCGTCTGTGGTGACTCAGCCAGTTGGAGGCTTCATCATTTTCGGCCTCTTGCTTGGCCTGGTCAATCTGATCACGATGAAGAAGAACGACAAGCATGGCTGCTAGGGGGTGTTCGTGAGTGCGTCAACTGTTGGTAATTCTGTTTAGCCAGGCTCTAGTCAACAACTTCATGCTATCGAGGATACTTGGAACTTGTCCGTTCATTGGCGTATCCCAACAGGTGGAGACTGCGACTGGCATGAGCCTTGCTGTTGTATTCGTCATGACTGTGGCGTCAGCCATTACGTGGCTGGTTCAGAACTTCATACTGAACCCGCTGAACATGGTTTATCTCCAAACAGTCTCATTCATACTGGTAATTGCGGCCCTTGTCCAGCTGATAGAGATGGTCATAAGGAAATCAAGCCCGTCTCTGTACCGGGCTCTTGGAATATACCTTCCGCTCATCACCACTAACTGCGCGGTGTTGGGTGTGGCGATAATCAACTACCAGGCCAACTACACCCTGTTGGAGTCGGCAGTGAGCGGAGCCGCAGGGGGCCTCGGATGGGCCCTTGCGATCATACTCTTTGCGGCCATCAGGGAAAGGCAAAGGCTTGCGCCTGTTCCCAGGGCCATGCAGGGATTTCCCATAGCCCTTGTAACAACCGGGCTGTTGGCCATGGCGTTTCTGGGGTTTTCGGGGTTTGATGTGGCCAGGTTTGTTGGACTATAGCGAATAGGGTGTTTCGACTCATGGGTTTGCTTGTAGATAGGGGTGACGACATAGATGAGCAGTCTTAATGCGTTGTTGAGCATGGGGGCTATGGGGCTGATCTTTGGGCTTTCGCTTGGGGCCGCGTCGAAGAGGCTAGCGGTTGACCAGGATCCGAGGATCGACCAAATCACGGCAGTGTTGCCAGGCGCCAATTGTGGGGGTTGCGGATTTGCAGGTTGCTCTGCCCTCGCAGGCGCGATAGTCTCAGGCGATGCGCCCGTAACCGGCTGCCCTGTTGGGAAAAGTGCGGTGGCGGAGAAGATTGCCAGAATAATGGGAGTGGAGTGCGCTGCGGCTGAGCCCAGGTTTGCCAGGGTTCTGTGTCGAGGAAGCCGTGAGCACGCCGCGGAGCTCTATGAATACAGGGGGCTTCAGGATTGCCGATCTGCCCAGCTTACAGG
>DMOT01000182.1 GCA_003456765.1 Bacillota bacterium | reverse complement strand
GTCCAGCCCTGTCCACGTCCGTGTACACAGCCAATCTCCAGACACATGCCGCCGCGACTTCCTCAGGGGCAAGTGAATGGCATCAGAAAGTGCCTCCAAGTGCATAAAAGCAACAATCGATGATTCGACGCAGCCTGTCCAGTATCCTCTCTTGTGCCGATGCCGTCAGCTTTGGCCCTCGCCAAAACCTTATCCCCGAAGAGCTTGAAATAGGCTCATGTCAGCGCCTCCGCTTTCTCTGACAAACCTCAGCAAATGCCATCCAGGGCTCAGTCAGCATCTGAAAAACCATCTTGGCTAGAGGAAAAGTTGCCTCCAATGAAGAATCTTGCTTTTGTCGCAGACTCGGAAAGGTAGGAATGAGGTGAGTTCATCTTGCTGGAGCATCGCTCCTTCTTAACGCTTTCTCTCCTAGTGCTGACACTGATCTGTTGTTGTGTTTTTGGACCGGAGGCTTCTATGCACGCCTCTTCCCCAGCTGTGCACACCTCCAAAGGGGCAGAGGTTGCCATCGTGGATTCAGGATATACAAGGCACTACGCCGATCTCAAAGCATGGGCCTATAGTGAGGAGTTCATTGACGCTACGTGGCTCATGAGCCTGCTGGCAAAGTCAGGCATTTCCGCAGCGATCATTAGTGATCACGATGTTGAAGTCGGAGCTCTTTCATCATACAAGGCGCTGATTCTCCCGGCGACTAGCTGCATGTCGGCACTTGCAGCCAACCAAATAGAGGCCTTCGCAAAGGCCGGAGGCAGAGTTTTCTCTACATATGACACGTCTCTTCGCGACGATTTCTGGCGCGCTCGTACCGACTACGGCCTCAGCTTGGTAATGGGAGTCAGGTATTTGTCGACCGGCGCTACAGGCGGCGATCTTCTTGTCCCTGCGGCCAAGTCTCACCCGATCTTCCATGGCATCAAGTCAGGCGTGCCAGTAGCACGCACGCACGGGCTCATCAACAAGGTGAATCCAAATGCCATCATCCTGGCCAAGTGGCCAACAGGCAAACCGGCAGTAGTTGAAACAGAGTATGGCATCTACTGTTCAGAGAACTTGTTCGCGCGAGACAACCTTGAAGCTCCCGAGGCAGTCATGCTGATAACGAATATCATCGACTACCTCGTCAACGAAAAATACGGGGCCAGGTTCAACCTGGGAAGATTGGACACGAGAGCAACATGGTACAGGCCGGCAGCCGAAGAACGGCAAATCCGAGCGGATGTGAAGCGGCTTGCCGACGCGAATTTCAGCGTCATCTTTGTTGATTCATTCTATGACGGCTACACAGTGTACCCGAGCAGTGTTGGCATTCAAAACCCCGCTTTCGCGGATTTCGACCCCCTTGCAATCGCAATAGATGAAGGCCAAAGGCAGGGGATCCAGATTCATGCCTGGCTTGAAACGTTCTGTGCCGGAATGGCATCCGAAGGCGGCACGCCGCCACGGATCATTCAGGACAACCCGGATTGGGCCGCTGTCGGGCTTGACGGACACATCCCATCTGCAGCGGAGTCAAACAGATGCTTCCTGTCGCCCGCTCATCCTGAAGTCCAGGAGTTCATACTCTCCCTTGTACGTGAATTGGCGGCACGATACACTGTCGACGGAATCCACCTCGACTACCTCCGTTATCCGTACGGCCGCATCATCCCTTACGACTACGCGCCCACAATCACAAAGTTAGCTGTAGAAGACCTGGGGTTTGAACCTCGCGATGTGAGGCTCGACATAACTAAGTGGAACGCCTGGTTTGACTGGCGGCACTGCAATCTTACTGACTTTGTGGCCCGGCTCTCAGGAGCCATTAGATCTACTGCCCCCGGGACCCTGATATCTGCTGCAGTCTACCCATATCCAGAAGCTGTTCTCACAAGGATGCAGGATTGGAGGAAGTGGGCGGAAGAAGAATACGTCGACTTTGTAGTGGTCTTTACCTACACCAGGAATCATGACCTGCTGGATACGCTGGTAAGGGCAGCACTGGACTTTGCCGACGACAACTCGCCGGTGGTAGCAGCAATCGACGCAAGCGCTATCCCTGAGGCCGAGGCACATGAAACCATTCCGGCTCTGGCCGAAGTGGCACGGGCGGCAGGCGCCAGTGGAGTAGCCGTTTACAATGCCAACATACTTACAGAGAAAGCACTGGTATCACTCGAGTCAGGCCCGTTCAAGCCGGCAGCCGAATAAGCGCAACCTACCCCCAGCCGTAGGCCGGTCTGCGCGAGGATGACGCTAAACGGCGAGATGCTGTCGCCTTCCAGCCGATCTGCGGCACGCCCCGGCTTCAAGGTTTCCAGTCTTGCGAATCGCCGTCGCAATGCGAGCGGGATCTCAGAACATCAAACATGGCTGCATAAGCATGGAGCAAACAAAGAAAAAAACCCTCCACTTGAGCTTTTGCCGAGTGAAGGGTTTTTAGCGCTTTCTCCTCGTTACTGGCTGCAGTTAGATGCCAAGCTTGGTCATGAACTCGCCTACCGTAGTTGCCGCATCCCCAAGCACAAGCGTTACATTGTCCGCCTCATACAGGGGGTTGTCGACACCTGCGTATCCAGGCTTCGTGTCATAATTGAAGATTATGGCATGCTTTGCCTGGTGCACGTTGAGGATAGGCATTCCGTAGATGGGCGT
>DMOT01000312.1 GCA_003456765.1 Bacillota bacterium | reverse complement strand
GATATATCTTCAACCAGTTTCTTAAGTATATAATCAACCTTCTTGAAAAGTACTTCTGCCATACCTATCCCTCCACGCCTGCGAACATTTTTGCCTTGAACAGACCCTCCAGCGCCTGAGCGCCGGGGATGAGCGAATCTCCGTTGGCATAGATAACGTCCGCGTCCTCGGCAAATCTTTGCTTAGCTACGAAATCGCGGTCGCGTTTGTAATCTTCCTCTGTCCATCCTGCGGTTTCGCGCCAGATGACCACGGTGCGTTTGCCCTCGCGCGTCAAGCCGCGATATACCAGGTAACAACGGCCGCTATCGTCCAGCACCTTCCGCTTTGCCACGTCCAGCCCGATGAGATAGTTGAAGGTCTCGGGAAGGTCCACTTTCTGGACACGAGTCTCCCCATCGCGGTAAATATGCAGACAGTAGTCGAAGGGCTTGCTGAGTTTTTCCGCATTCAGCAACGTTTCGCTTTTGCGCGTCTCCCATCGAAGAATGTAATTGAGTAGGTAGTCCTCGAACTGCAGTTCCCCCGTCTGCCCGGCGCTTTCGTCAAAGGACAGGTTGTTGAGTGCGTCTTCGTAGGATTCTAGACGTATCACCTTGATGATTCGTGGGCCCCGCTCGGCTTCTTCTGCCGTAGCCACCCGTTTGGGCTTGCCGTCCTTCCACTCCGGGGAGAAGGTGACTTTCTTTAACCGCGGCAGGAGAACGGTATCAAAGTAATCTGCCATCTCCACCAAGATAAACTTCCGCCGTCCGCCGTCTTCGCGGTTGAGGTTGATCACGGCGTGGCCGGTGGTGCCGGAGCCAGCGAAGTAGTCCAACACTAGACCCGTGGCCGCGTTGCCAAGGGCAGCATCAATCGAGTCCCTTACAGTATATAGTGATTTTGGAAAGGAGAAGCTACCTACATCGCCAAGGATCGCGTTGAGTAATCGGCTTCCCCATGAGTTCGCTGAATACCTGCTATCGGTCCATACAGTCTTGTAGTTAAAGCGTGTCTTGGTTCGAATAATGTCCCATATACCGCGTCGCTCATCGTATGAAGCCGTGAGCTCATGCCGAATCGATTCAACGGTATCCCGTGCAAAAACCCATTTCCGTTCGGTGCCATGCTGGTCAATCGGATAGACTTCGATGATGCCGTCAGGGCGTCGAATATTAGGAGTGCCAGGATGAAAATGGGGCGGAGAAACATCACCAAAGCCAACTATCTCCCCATCCTCTATGAAGATGGGATAGAAGCAATTCGCTCCTGTCGAACGTAGGTGAGCGCCTTTGGATACATTTCGCAGAGGGCGGACATCCGGTCTATCACGCCGGTCTTGTAGTCCAATGGAGATCCCGTCTGACGGATAGACAAAGTAAGCGTACTCGTGAGTTGACGAGAAGTTATTCCCTTGTTGTCCGGTCGCATTATGAACAACTGTGACGCACGTCTTGACTTTATCACTAAAGACCGAGCTCAGTAGTAACCCCAAGACCTCCTGCTCAACCTCATCGATTGCAATGACAGCCACTGCACGAGGCTCCAGCAGGCCTCGGGTGCGTGAAAGCCGATTCTCCATCAGTGTGAGCCAGCTAGAATGCTTATAGTCATTCTTATAGAGAATCTCGGACGATTGCGCGTTATACGGCGGATCAATATACAGACACTTCACCCGCTCGCGGTACTTCTCCTGGAGCAGGTTGAGCGCCTGCCAATTTTCGGAGTGTATCAAGAGTCCGTCAGTCATCTCTTCCAAATTGTCAAAACTCCCCAGCAGGCGGTCGGTGAAGTCTGGTGGAAAGTGACGGGTGTCCAAAGGCAGGGATGGATGTGCTTTAAGAAAGGCCACACGGCCTTCGGGCGTTCGCCAGTTGCCTGAAAACAAGTCTTGTGGCCGGGACTCAATCGCTAAGAGTCTGTCCCACTCCTCCCACTGCGCCGCGTTGTCGGCAATATCGGGGTAGAACACCTCGGGTACGTTGCCTAAAGTGATGATGTAGAAAGTCTCGGTGATGAATTTCTTCTTCTCCCAGAGCATTTTCTGGAAATTCTCAATCTGTGCCAGGAACTCAATGATGATTAGGCCGATGCCCTTGATCAGACGCATGAGTTGGAACCAACCCTCGGCCAGCCCTTCGCCCGCGGCTTCCATCTCCTCCAAGTTGAGCACCTCGTTCTTCAGATAAAAGTCCAGTTCCCGCGATAAGAAGCCCTTTAAACCTTGTGGATGAAAAAGTCGCTGGTGTTGCGCCGGGTGTACTGGCGCAGGTGGTATTCCAGCAGGCTTACTGCCGTGCCGTCGTTGCGTAGCTTTTGGGCAGTCAGTGCAGCCAAAGCCTCATGGGCGTCCTTGGATAGGTGCTTGGGAATGTTTTCTAGCGCTTTGGCAATAATGATCTCCTGCTGGTTCCTCTGACCGTAGGTAATCTTCTCTTCCTGGGTGAGCGGACGGAACTCGAAGGGAATGGTGAGGGTTCTGGCGTGTGCGTCACAAGCAATCTCGTCCAGGTCCGGCAGAAAGAAGCGCTTT
>DMOT01000121.1 GCA_003456765.1 Bacillota bacterium | reverse complement strand
GAGTTGGAGTACCTGAGCTACCACGATGGCTTGACCGGGGCTTACAACCGCACCTATATAGAGATGATCATTGACGACTTGGAAAGCGAAGAGACCATTCCGACCACGGTAATAATGGGAGATGTCAACGGGCTGAAGGTTGTGAATGACACTTTTGGCCATGAAGTCGGAAACCAGTTGATCGTGGCGATTGCCAACGTATTCCACAGATGCGTCGGGGAGTCGGGCATTGTTGCTCGATGGGGCGGAGACGAGTTTGTTGTCGTCTTGCCTGGCACCACCATGAGAAACGGGCTTTTGCTGTGCAACAGGATTCGTTCTGAGTGCGAGTCGGCCGGGGCGTATCCGGTGACACCCAGCGTAGCACTGGGCGCCGCCACTCGCATGGCGCTCGAGCAGTCACTTTCGGATGTGTTTGTGACTGCCGAAAGCCGGATGTATAGAAACAAGTTCATTGACACTGCATCAGCCAGAGGCACCTTGCTCTACTCCCTCCGGAAGGCTCTCTCCGAGAGCACCCATGAGACGGATGAGCACTCGAGCCGCATGCGCCTACTCGCGCTCGAGCTGGGCAAACTCATAGGCCTATCGTCGAACACCCTGGACGACCTGGCTATCCTTGCAAGCCTCCATGACATAGGGAAGATTGGAATACCCGACAGCATTCTGGAGAAGCCCGGCCCCCTCACGAAGGATGAATGGAAGGTCATGAAGGCTCATGCTGAGATAGGGGCCAGGATTGTGAGCGGGTCGCCCGAGCTTGACCACATATCCGAGTCGATCCTTGCGCATCACGAAAAGTGGGACGGGACCGGATATCCCAACGGCGTTGCAGGAGAAGACATCCCGTTGATCTCGAGGATCCTTGCTATTGTGGATGCATATGACGCCATGACAAGCGACCGCGCCTACAGGAAAGCGATGTCGAGCGAGGAAGCTCTTGCTGAGATCCGACGCTGCGCAGGGACGCAGTTCGATCCCAACCTGGTTGAAGTATTCCTGGAGATGATGGAGGAGATGGCCAGGTCGGAAGAGGATGAGATGAAATGGCTGGCCGAGGGCATGCAATGGTATGAGCGTTTGGGCGAAGGCGTTCCGGATTCTAACCGGATGCCTGATAATGACGGGTAGGGGCTATTGCCATGTCAACCAGGCTCCCTTCAGCTTCTTTCCAGTTCCCTTACGGCCCTCATGATCTCCGGTGCGAACTGCTGTTTCCTTGAGACGACTCCGGGCAGCCAGAAGACTTGGGCGCCGGCTTCGACTCCTGTGTAGCCAAAGGCGCGCTCTGCCAGACTCCCGTCGCGCGCAGCCCACAGCACTTCGGAACCGCCTTCCGTCACGTCAGTGAGCATAAGCGCCACCAGGGCGTAGCCTGCATCCTCCATCAGGTTGCGCGTGGCCGCAAGCAGCTGGCGCTTTAGGTCGGCACTGAATCCTCCTGAAGTCGTGGCCTGGCCTATGCCCAACCTTGATTTCCCAACAGTGAACTCCTTGAAATCGGATCGCAGGATCTCTCCGGGGTCGGCATCTTCGATGTAGGTTTTAGCCTCAAGCACGGCTTTTGCCAGCTTGCCGAGGTCGACGCCGGCGCAGGTGGCCAGGCTCTCAGCTTCTAGCCTGTCCTGGACTGTTGATGTGGGCGATTTGAAGGCTAGGGTGTCGGAGATGATTGCAGACGCCAGGAGCCCTGAAAGTGCAGGGCTGAGGGTTACGCGATTCTGGCGCGCAAGGGCGCTCACTATCGTGGCGGTGGATCCCCAGGGCCTGTTCACAAAGAGTATGGGATGATCCGTTTCGATGGAGCCTATCCGATGGTGATCGATTACCTCGAGCACTATGGCGGTGTCGATGCCTTCCACCGATTGGGTTTTCTCATTATGATCTACCATGACTATTCGCTTGTGGGCCGGGTCGGCCAGGTGGTTTCCGCCGATCATGCCCGTGGGCCTTCCGTGCTCGTCCATGACCGGGTAGAGCTTGAACGGGCGCGTGCGCATTTCCTCCCTGACCTCTGAAACCAGGTCATCAAGGATGAATGTGGCCACATCGTGCTTTGTCATCACCTGGTCGACAGGGACTGCCTGCCAGAGAAGCCCGAGGCAGGAATGGGTGTCGGCTTCCACTGAAAGCACCCAGGTTCCGCCGGAGCGGGCCAGCTTCACCAGTTCTCTGGAAACAGGCGCCCGGCCGGCATCTGTGATCATGAGGGCGGCGATTCGCTTCTCGATAGCAACGCGCTGCAGATCGGGCCTGTCAGATACGACAAGCATGTCGCAGGCGCTCATGGCGTTTCGGGCCCAGTCGACTCCGATGTCGCCAACGAATACCCTGCCGTCGAATTCAGGCTGCCCTTCCGCGAGAACCTCAGCCCCGAGCACCTTCACGAGATTTGCCATAGGGAACGAATAGCGGTCTTTTTGTGCCGGAGCGTAAAGCTCGGCCCTGGCTATGTCGCCCAGAGTGGCAAGGCCGGAAAGCCTGCCGTCCGGGTCTATGATGCATGCCGTTGCACTCTTGGCATCAAGCATTCCTCTCCATACGTCTCTTAATGGGGCGCCTTCGGGTACAAGCATGGGCTTATCGAACTGCACATCTGAAACCTGCGGGTAGACATTGGGCACAAACTGCGGGGCCTCAAATCCGAATGACGAAAGCACAGTGGCTGTTTCATGGTTTACAGGACCCGGCCTTGCGGGGATGTACACGTAATGAGGCTCGCCCGGGGCATCCTGGGAGGCGCAGGCATGTGCGCTTTCCCAACCTGCCAGAGCGTTTTTGATCTCCGCGTAAGCTATCGCTGATACTATCGAATCGCAGTCGGGGCTCTTGTGGCCTATTATGTAGACTTTGTTTGGAGCTGACTTTGGCATATCCATCACCTTGCTAAGTATTCTACATGATTTTCTCTAGCAGTGGGCATAGAACTCTTGCTGCGGCTTTGCTTGCATTCGCCGGCCCGGCATAGTATAATACTATCCGCAAGAGACAATAGAGGAATGGGGCAATAGCTCAGCTGGAAGAGCACCTGCGTCACATGTAGGGGGTCACAGGTTCAAGTCCTGTTTGCCCCACCATTCTTTTTCCAGGGCAGAGGCCCTGGTTTTTCTATGCCTCGGGCAGGTACGATCGGGGGGTTGCGCAACTTGCGCCTAGTGCTGGTTTCTATGGCCGTTTCAGCCTTTTGAAAAACTCTGCAAGGCTTCTCCCTGTGCGTCTGGAGCTTGCGTGGTCTTTTTCGGGGATCACGGGTTCCGGGGCTTCAGGCGTATTGCCTTCAAGCACGGCCCTGGGGTTTGCCTCAAAGAGGGCCCTTGCGGCCTCTTTCCCAATCAAGCTGGTTACGCGCCGGCGCGCCGCAGGCAGCAGCCTGCTGTAGGCCCCGGGGTTATGTGCGTCGGAGGCTACGAAATGGCACATGCGGGAGCGGAGCATCTTGAGGGAGCTTTTCTCTGCCATAGCTCCGTAAGCCCCCGCTATGCTGCCTGCATCCACTTGAACGAGGGCTCCCATCTTGATGAGGCGGCGCAGCATGTCAGGATCTTGAGAGAGCTCGTAGTTCCGCTCCGGATGGGCGATTATCGGAACATAGCCGCCGACTTTCAGTTCGAAGAGGGCCTTTTCGGTGTATTTCGGGACTGACAGCATGGGCAGCTCAACGAGGATGTGAACGCCTGATCCTCCTATGGGCGGAATGCCGCCCCCATCCAGAA
>DMOT01000073.1:1223-3418 GCA_003456765.1 Bacillota bacterium | reverse complement strand
CCCCCCTTCATCCCTCTCCAGTTTCCCGATTCCGGATCTGCTCCCCCATCTCTGCTACGGAGATTATCCCACGCAGAGCAGCGATTGCCCATGCGGGTACTATTTGACGCTTACGGAAAATCCCGGGAACCCAAGGCCTCGAGGCCCCAGGGGATGCCAAATCCTCTGTCTGCCTCCTTGCTTGCCGCGTCTGCGAACCCAGACCTGTTGCCATCTTCGGACGCCTTCAGCTGCCGTGAGGCTCACAGCTCCGAAATGCTGATCTTGCCCATAGATGTGCGAACTCTGAGTTCTCCTGTCGGCGTGCCTTCGCCAAGGATTCCCATGGCAGATGACTTCAGATTCTCGGAGCTCAGGCCCGTAATCGGGAACGAGCTCTCTATCTGTCCGGCTGAAGCATCGGCATCTACCTGCACACACGTAGACCTGGGAATCCTGATCCTGACGGGACCTGCAGAGCTCTCGATGTGGTTGTGCTCTCCGAGAACTCCAGCAAAGTCTATGGGCCCCATTGATGTAACCAGGTTCAACTTCTTCGCAACGACTGCATCGCTCACATTTATGGCGCCCGCGGAGATGTTGATGTCGAGGTCTCCCCTGGTGGAATGAGCATTTACCTCGCCCATCTCTACTCTGGCGCAGAAGGATCCCTCAATCCCGTCCAGGGCTATCTTACCCATGGAGAGCGTGGACTCTACATTTACGCCTGCTGGAACCTGAATTACCATGTTGATCATGCCTGACAAACCGGATGTGGCCGATCTGTCGACCAGGCCGACTATCTCAAGAACGTCATCGCAAGTTTTAGCTTCGAGCGACACTAGCGGCAGCTTTGCCTCTGCTTCTGCCATTGTATCGCCATAGGCGATCCGTTCGCCTTCCACGGCGATGCTGTTGCCGCCTGTCTTGATGACTGTGATGTTGCCCATGGGCGCCTGTATAACCACGCGCTTGATGCCGGCGGCGCTGAAAGCCTCCTCAAATGGAGCGCTGGCAGATGTGCTTCCTCCCATGTCGATGTACGGGTCGAACCTGGATGAATACTTGGCTTCGAGCAACTTGGCTCCCGACATCCATGGACGGGTAGAACTTGCCACTATGGCCAGGCCAATCAGAACGATTATGACTATCCCTCGGCGAGAAATCATCTACTGTATCCCTCCTATGATGAAAGACTGATTGCTGATCAGGCGTCCACTTCCGACTCAAGGATCTTTCCGGCCACAAGAATGAGAATGACTGTTGCGGCTAGAGTCGGCCAGAAAGGCAGCAACGGGATGACGTGTCGAGGCGCCATCAGCCCAGCCCCTGCGTATACTATCAGCCCCGGGTTGGGCACGAATGAGAACAGGTACATCGCGTGGGGCGCGAACGCAAAGGTCAAGTACCATGTCAGGCCGTAGACTATCACGGCAATCAAGCCTGAGATTCGCGGCACGATTGTTCCTATCACGAAGGAGAACATCCCGACTGCAATGATGAATGAAGCGCCTAGTATCAGGCAGACTACCATCCACGTGATGTCGAGTGCCCTCTCCCACGGCTTCAACCGAAGGATATCGCCTGTCGTCGAGATCATGGCTGAGTAGGGCATTGAGGACCTTTGGGCCACGAACCATGTTCCGGCGGCTGCAACGATAGCTATGAGCGCCAGGCCGAGAACGGCTACAACCAGCTTGGCCCAGAGAATTTCGGTGCCGCTCACCGGGTACGACAGGAGCCTCAACGAAGTCCGGTCGCGCCATTCATTGCGCATTGTGTAGTATCCAACTACCGCGGCAGCTATGCCCACGCCGACAAAAGGGATGAACGACAGCCCAAAAGGGAGTCCTCCGTCGATCTTCGCAGACCATTCAGGCGCTTTGACCGCAAGCCATGCATCAAATGCCACAGTGGCTGCCAGGGACAGCAGAATGACAGTCCATGAGTTGCGCCATTCCTTTCCTACAAGTGACCACCAACGCCTCACCTCAACACACCTCCGCAAAGATCTCATTTAGGGACTTGCCCCGTTCAGCTCGGAGCCGGTCCGCTTCGCCCATCAGGACAATCTGCCCTTCAGAGAGGAAGATTACGTCCTCGAAGAGCTTTTCAGATTCAAGGACCTCGTGGGTGGATATGATTATCGTCTGCTCTCCTGCGCGATAGCTCTCGGCTATGGTTTCGAGTATCGCGGCGCGCGAAGGCGGGTCGAT
>DMOT01000073.1:0-1042 GCA_003456765.1 Bacillota bacterium | reverse complement strand
CTGCCGCGCTGTCCCTTCGATAACGATGAGATCTTGATGTCAGGATCCAGTTTGAGCTCTGAGGCAAGATCCATGGCGTCTTTGAGGACGAGATCGTTGAACATGGAGCTTTCAAAGACGATCGCCTGCCTCACGGTCATCCATGAGTAGAACGAATCGATATCCGGCATGTATGCCGTCATGGCCCGGGTTGCAGGTGAGAGGTCTTGCCCGTGCACCTGCACTTTCCCCGAAGTCGGACTTGTGAGCCCGGCGCATATCTTCAGCATTGTGGATTTGCCGGATCCGTTAGGGCCCAGCAGGCCGACTATCTTTCCCCTGTCCACACTGAGGTTTATGCCTCGCAGTGCGTGGGAACGGTAGTATCTCTTGTGAATGTCAGTCAATTCAATAGCGGGCATCACTTAACACCCCCGTCATGGTCATCTGTAGTGCTTGGATTCTCTTGAGCTGCTTTATTGGAACATGCGCCGCCGACTCCGGACAGCTGCTCTGAGACGAGTGCGAGTATGTCGCTGTCGGAGTAGCGCAGCCGCCTCATCTCTTTGACGAAAGACTCTACTGCTGCAGTGGTCATCTCTGATCTGACCTCCTTGGCTATTTCCGGGCTGTCGCAAACGAAAGTCCCCTGGCCCCTTTGGGTTTCGACGACTCCCATTCTTTCAAGCTCCATGTATGCGCGTTGAACCGTGTTCGGATTGGTCTTGGCCTTCCTGGCAAAGTCGCGTACCGAGAACAGTTTGTCGCCAGGGGACAGGTCGCCGACGGCTATGTCCCAGAGAACGCCCTTCATTATCTGCATGTAGATTGGCACGGATTCGTCAAAGCTAACCTCCACCCAGATCCCTCCTTTCGAAGCCCCTTGTGGGACTGTAGCAGAGTAATAGTGTACTAGTGGGCTAATACGGTAACACCATAATACGATGCCGTTGGAAGGATGTCAAGGGTTTTTGAGGACATTTTTTGGCGGGGCAATAGGCGGGTTGCGCGGTGCGCTGATAGATGGAATCAGCGGTCCGGCGGCAGAAGTTCCGCATGCCGT
>DMOT01000125.1 GCA_003456765.1 Bacillota bacterium | reverse complement strand
ACGCGTTTGAACTTGTCAAGGTCGAGCATGAGCAGTCCCAGGGTTCCGCCACGTTCTTTTGTGGCGGTCATCTCCTCTTTGCATAGCTGTATGAACCCTGCCCGATTGTGTATTCCAGTCAGTGCGTCCAGTACTGCGCTGCGCTGCAGCTCTGCAAATATTACTTCGTACGGAGCATCCAATCCACGGAGAACTACGCCGCGGAATATGAGGCAGTATGAGACGAGTTTGAGGATGTGTCCGACGAAGTTCGCAAATCCATATACGTCTGTATAGAAGGTGAAGCACAGGCCGGAAAATACTGATGTGGCCATGGCCCACATGAGAGAATTGTACAGATCCTGGGGGAGAGTGGACTTGACTTGCGACATCCAGACCATTCCGGCAATGGATGCGGCGATCACAGCATACTCCGCGCCAATCTTGAACGAGGTCAGCCCAACACCCTCTATGAAGCATGATGGAAAAGTTTTGCTGCAGAGTATGGCCCATATCATGACTGCCGCAGCCAAGCCATAGACAACCGGGACTACGCCCTGCGGTATCTTCCTCTTGACAAAGAGGGGAGCAAAAAGAAAAGTTGCACCTGATAGAATGCTTCCAGCGATCCAGAGTTGCGTGGCAGCATCAGCCCCTGTAACCTGCATGACGCCCATGCCGTGGTAGGCCAGCATGTGAAGGAAATCAATGGCGCCAATGATCATCAATGCTTGCCCATAATAGAGCAGAAGATTGTTCTTGGAGTATGCGTAAGTACGCGTCGCCAGTACGTTGACGAGAACTGCCACAATGACCGAGAATCCTTCAATGGCAGCGTGAAAGAACAAGTAATTGACTTGTGATATATAGCACAGAAGGGCTGCACTGGCAAGTAGAAGCATGATCCTTCCAAGTATCGTATTGTTGGTCTGTGCCATCGTCGTGCACTCCTCCTTGAGAATCAGGGAATCCAGCCTACAGCCATGTTACGCGGCAGGGTAGGGGACGGGTACCCTCTGTGAAGAACAAGCTTGCGAAGATGTGCCCATTACGGCTTGGAAAGACTAAGGACGAGGCCCGCGCAAGGCGGGCCCAAAGAACGAGATGCCCCGGTGCGGGCGCGCAGCTCCTGCTGCTACACGGTAGGCTTGCAGGCCTAGACGCATCGGAACAGACAACGGAAAAGGCAACACACCAAGAAACAGATGAATACTACGTGTAGCCAGAACCACCAGTTGAAACAGAATTGTTCGCTCTTTACAGGCTCTGCCATTTTGCGCTCACCTCCACGATAACCTACGGTATATTATGATTTCGCGCCGAATCGGGAATTGTGCGGGAAGTCCTGATTTTGTCCCGCGGATGACCTGCTTGTACCTGGCATTATTCTGGAGGCCACAATTACATGGGCTCTCCGGCACTTGCCATGTTGTGCCGTAAACGATATTATCGTGTCAGAAGCCCGCAAGGCGGGGAACAGAGTCGGCGTTGTTTTCGTTACTCCAAGTGGGGGTTTCAACGACGTCAAGGCAGGGATAAGGTAGGCGCAAGTTTATGGATTATGGCATCGACAATGATGACGCAATCAAAGACCTTGAGGCAGAGGAATGCCGCGAGATCTCTGAATGTGGGGACGGAGAAGCTAAGCTGACATCCACAGGGGATGCAGGGTTGTGTGAAACGCCCGAGTCCAGTGGGGAAGAGGGCCCGGAAACAGCAGACAGCCTTGAGGGCGGAGACAGCAGGTGTGCTGATCCCCTTCTTGCAGGAATGATGGCTGCAGCTACTCAAGATGAATCAGCAGCGGCAGCGGAAGCGGCTCGCCTGGGGGAAGCGGCGGCCAGGCGAGAGGCTGCGTTTCGCGAGGTGAGAGAGTACGTACAGGCGATACTTCTTGCAATAGTACTGGCCATGGTTATCATGACCTTCATAGGCCGCTCCTTCGTTGTGGAGGGAGCTTCGATGGAGCCTACGCTTCATAACCGCGAACGCATAATCGTAGAGAAGATTTCGTACAGATTCCGCGAACCCGCGCGGGGCGAGATAATAGTCTTGAAGAATCCATGGAGGCCTGATCAATCAGGCATGGCCGCTGTCGTTGAGGCTGTGCGCGAACTCGTGGATTTCAGCGGATCCATGAGGCCATACATCAAGAGAGTCGTAGCCGTTGCCGGAGATAGGGTTCAGATAAGGAATGGCATTCTTCATCTCAATGGCAAGCCCGTTGACGAGCCCTATGTCAATGAGATGGTATGGTCAGACTACGGCCCGCTGACAGTGCCTCAGGGCCACGTTTTCGTCCTTGGAGACAATCGAAACAACTCCGATGACAGCAGGGGAAGTGTGGGATTCCTGAGAGTAGACCGGATAATCGGCAGAGCCTGGGTGCGGTATTATCCGCTCAACAAGATTTGCGCATTGAAGGCTCCGGCGGTATACGAATAAGACCATTCGATCGGCATGCCCATCCTGTGCGGGTTGATTCCGAGCACACAGGTCGGGGCGTGCCTGAGGCAGACCATGAAAGCGAAACCCCCGCGCAACTGCACAGGGGTTTCGCTTTTATCTGCTCCACAAGTCCGTCTATCACTCATCTCGGGCATCTGGATCTACAAGCCCTAAACGTATAGCACCATAGTTCAGGAAGAATCCGCAATTCGTGCAGACCGCTGCGACCATAGGCGCCCCGCGCCCGGTGTCAATTTTCCTGAGGTCGGGTGAATACAGGCTCGACATGAACATGTCAGGCTGAATGTCCCATGCCGTTCCGCCACATGCCGGACATCCGCGCTTGGGCAATCTGCCTGCAAGCACGTCACGGATCTCTTCTTCAGTAGGCACTGCAAGCACCTCCGATGTTGTCTGTCATGATGCTATGTTATGCCAGCAAACTCGCTCAGACACTGGGCTTGGTGCACTACAACACGAATCCTGCCTTGTCGAGGCCCGGGCCACGAGACGATTCAGCACTTATTCCTTGCGAGATAGGTCTGCCGTACAGTGGGCGCAGCGGACAGCCTTGATCGGTATCTCAGACAAGCAATACGGACAATGCTTTGTAGTAGGAGCCGCCGGGGCCAGCGCCTCTTCTTTCTTTGCAGCTTCGGCGGTAGCTCGGAGAGCGTTGATCCATCGCACCACAAGGAAGAGGGCGAAGGCAACGATAAGAAAATCGATGACGTTGTTCACGAACAGCCCATACCTGAGGGTAGGGGCTCCGGCCTCGTTTGCCTCTGCAAGGGTGGCATAGCCTCCTCCGGACAGATCGACGAAGAGGTTGGAAAAATCAACTTTGCCCAGGAGAAGGCCGATGGGCGGCATGATGATATCGTTTACGAGCGAGGATACGATCTTGCCGAAGGCACCTCCAATGATTATTCCTACAGCCATGTCTACCATGTTGCCCTTTACTGCAAATTCGCGAAATTCCTTCAACACTGGCTCATCACTCCTTCATGCATGAAATGGCGTCTGCGGTCACCATGAAAAATTCGAGATACTAAATCATATGCCTGCTGAAGACAACAAAAAAACTGCATTTGCCGCCTTATGGGCTATGCAGTTTCGTACGATATTAATGGAAGATGGTGCGAGAGGAGGGATTTGAACCCTCACGGTTTTACCCGTCAGATCCTAAGTCTGATGCGTCTGCCGTTCCGCCACTCTCGCACATTCTGCTGCGAGTTGAGGCATAAAAATGGTCGAGGTGCCGGGATTTGAACCCGGGGCCTCTTGGTCCCGAACCAAGCGCGCTACCAAACTGCGCTACACCTCGCCCTTGCGCCCTCAAGAGCACATCCATAGTATATTGCATTACCCCAATGGTGTCAAACACAATTCGAACCCTCTGCCAACAGGCATGGAAGGCCATCGCGATATGTGGCATAATTAGCTTAGGGCAGAAAGAGGGAGATGTGATGGCAGAGGAGAAACAACTGACACTGTTTGAGCGGGGAGATGTGGAAGGCTCTGCGCCGGAGCAGATGAGCCTTTGGCAAGCGGAGGCAGGGTCAAAGAAGCGGTCGACGGAGGCGGCGATGCCCTCATGGTCCGCAGTGGCACAAATGCGCGCTCCTCGAGAGCCCACTCGCCCGGTGGAGCCTAAAGGATTATGGGAGACGGACATAGTCCGAGATTATCTTCCCGATCTCGATGCGATTGCCAGGGAAGTAAGGGACTGCAGATTGTGTAAGCTCGGCAGAACGAGGACCAATGCGGTTCCGGGCGAAGGTCACCCGCACGCCAGAATAATGTTTGTAGGCGAAGGCCCTGGAGCCGATGAAGACGCACAGGGAAGGCCGTTTGTGGGAGCTGCGGGAAGGCTCCTGGACAAGATTATTGCTGCTATGGACCTTAATCGCAAGGAGGTTTTTATCGGGAACGTAGTGAAATGCCGCCCGCCAGGCAATCGTGTTCCCGAGTCAGATGAGGTGAGTGCATGCGTTCCCTACCTGGCGCGACAGATCGAGCTCATCAGGCCCGACATACTTGTGATTCTCGGCGCTACGGCGCTTAAGGCTCTGATTGATCCGAAGGCCTCGATCACACGCATGCGCGGCACATGGCTTACACGAAGCGGGATTATGGTAATGCCTACCTTTCACCCCGCGGCCCTCCTTCGAGATCCTGGCAAGAAAGTCCTGGTGTGGGAGGACATGAACAAGGTTACAGCTTGGATGAAAGATATTAACGGACAAAGGGAAGAATAACTCCGCATGCAGACTAATACTCTTCCGATGGAGGCAATGACCTTGAGGAGGTGCGGAGGCTATGAGGGCGGGTGCTCCGAGGCGTGAGAGCGACCGCGCCCAGATCCCCATTTGGAAGCTGGTTGCGCTAGGTTGCGGCGTCAGCTTTCTTGCGACACTTGCTCTGTCGGCGGTCGGAGGAGTACTGACGACCCTGCTTACCTTTGAGCCTACTACGATCAACAACGCCGTTCCCGTCATAGGCTATCTCAGCGCGGGAATCGGCGGTTTGTGGGTAGGCAAGAGGGCAGGGGAGAATGGGGGGAGAAACGGACTTCTGGTCGGCGCGGTCTACCTTGGCATCGTTCTTCTGGTATCGGCAGCTGTGGTTAGGGAGCCTATGAGTTTCGCATCCATCTTTGCACGCGGGATATCCACACTAATCGTTTCGACTCTCGGAGGGATTATCGGCGTCAACTTATAGTGTAGAGGGCACGAACTGCTTTTCGAGGAGATTCGACAACGTCTGCTTGGGCAGCCGGCGCATGCTGGTTGCCTATTTTTTCGCAGACACCATTCTGAGCTGGCTAAGGAGGAATCCGTCGGCCGATGGCGAACGGTTGAACTAACTAGACTGAATCCTCGGCCTAGAAAATCCGATAAGGGGGAATGATAGATGATTCACCTCGCGCGTGAGGATGTTCTGCGAGGACTTGAGCGGTTCAGGAGTATCGCAAAACAAGATTTCCTCGCAAGCGGCCTCACGGAAAATCCGGAGTTTTGGGCGGCTCAAGCAGCGGCCCGACGTGAGCAGTACGATGAACTGATCAGCATCATTGAGACATCTGGAGTTCCGCGGGCGATAGAGAGTGCAATAGAATGCTACAACGAACTGCCGAATCTTCACGATGAGCCTGAGTTTAGCGAACCGGAGACGCGTGGTAGAAAACAGGCGCTCGAGGTCTTCTTCAAAGCGGTTGGAGTTGATCGCAGGACAATAAGGGATGCCCGGGGGCAGAAGACGGCGCGCATGTAGGCGCGTTTTTTCTATTTAGACAGGGCGTTTCCTCTATATGTATATAGAAGCCGGGCAGGACGAATCTAGCCCGGCTTCGCTGTGCCGTCGAGCAATCAGTGTATCTTCCTAACGAGCCCTATGACTTTCCCGAGCAGAATGGCTCTATCTGTGATTATGGGAGAGAATGCAGGGTTCTCGGGCTCGAGCCTGACGTGGTCCGCATCGAGGTAAAAGCGCTTAACAGTCGCCTCATCTTCGATCAAGGCGACCACGATCTCGCCATTTTCTGCGGTAGACTGCTTTCTGACAAGAACATAGTCCCCGTCCAGAATGCCTGCGCCCACCATGCTTTCGCCTGACACCTCAAGCAAAAAGGAATCGCCTTCCCCGGCCAGAGAGCGGGGGAGAGGGAAGTAGTCCGCTATGTTCTCCACAGCGAGAATCGGTTGGCCGGCAGTGACTTGCCCTACCAAAGGCACGCTCATGACGTCGCGGCCCGGAGGGGGCATGCGATCGGCGCCCATTACGACTTCTATTGCTCTGGGCTTTGCGGCATCGCGACGTATGTATCCCTTGTCCTCAAGAGAGGAAAGGTACCCATGAACAGTTGAGCTTGATCTCAATCCCACAGCGTGGCCGATCTCCCTGACCGAAGGGGGATAGCCCCGCTCTTCAATCTGCCGAGATATGAAATTGAGGATCTGCTTTTCCCTGGCGCTAAGTATAGGCAAGCCCATCAACCCCCTTCAACTGAGGAAAGTATATCACAGCAGCCAGGCCCTTGCAAACATTCGTTCGGGTTGCCCTTGACAGAGAACATATGTTCTGGTATTCTTGGGTTGGATGCCGAACATATGTTTGCCATGGAGGGGATTGGCATGGAAGAACAGCGAACCATAAGCGTAAAGAGGCATTGGGTCTCGCACGGCAAGTCGCGGGAGAGTTCAGAACGAGGCACCTTTCGCCTTTCCTTCGAGAGCGCCGCATTTGTCATTTCTGCGCTCGTCCTGGTTGTGGCCGGTCTTGCGTTTGCGATCCCGCAAGGTCCATGTCAGGCTTTGCGCTCTGAATCTGCGAGTGCGATACTTGTTACGGTTCAGCCAGGTGATACGATTTGGGGTATTGCCCGACGGATCTCAGGGGATAATGCGGATCTCCGCAGCATCGTGGATGAAATCACGGAGCTCAACAATCTCGATAGTGCAGTGATCCGTCCCGGGCAGGGCATTCTTGTGCCAGCCCAGCCACAACAGGTAGCAGGGTCGTCGAGGGGCTGCCTCTAATAGGCACACGACATTACACCGCGTAGCTAGCATCATCATGTCCGGTGAAGCCCTGTCAAGATATGCGCGGGTTCTGCCATGCCGGAGCTGCCCGAAATCGCGACCATTGCATCTCAAGTGCGAAGGGTCGTAACGGGGGAACGACTATCTCCGCAAGATGTACGGGGCCGAAATACCTGAACGTTTCTCTTGGAGCTTCTTCCAGAGCGCTTGTTAGTCTATTGCGTATGACATACTCTTCGTTGCCGCGATCCACGTCCGTGTTGTGGCGCGGCTATCGGCTATCCTGAAGATCATGACTAGTGCTACCAACTCACTTACCTGTCCGTCATGCCAACTCTTATGATAGAGGAGAAGTCTGTCTCACAAGATCTGGTGCCTGGCGAGAGTCATCTCCGGAGAAATGCATAACGTCGCATAATACACATTATGTTAACTTTATGTGTAGAACGGATTGCGCCTAAATACGGGGCTCTCGTGACAGTTGTCTTGATGGTTGGGATTCTGGGTAAGCCGGACTCATGTGAAGTGATCGGTTTTGGGTCATCCTTCAGGCACAAACCTATCAAAATGGCTCATATGGGCCCTTATTGAGACGGGAAAACGCAGGGTTGGCTCTGTGGGCGTCCGGACGCTTCTGTACACAATTTTACCCCTGTTTGCGTCCAAACACTAGCGGCCACCTTCTTGCGACGCTTACAGAGGCGTACAGAGCGTCGGTTTTCGCCGAGATGCGGATTTCGTGGCGCACGCATCGGCGTACGCCACGAAGCACCAATCAAGATCTACTCTAGGGCTATGGCGTCACCAATCTCCACCGGAACGGAACATTGATCAACTTCGGCTACTGCTGCCATTGGATCCACACTTGTGATTCTGATCACTCCGACAGGTATGCGGACGGGTTCCGCTAAATAGGTCTGCCCTTTCCTCACTCCCGCCTCAGCCCCGATATTGGCAATGACGTTGGGACCCACTAGAGCAACGACTGAGCCTGTCGTTTGCGTGACCCTGGCTTCTCGACTGGCTATCGCCACGGACGCTTGCGACAATGCCTGTACGGCATTCTCGCAAAACTCATCTACAGCACCCTGAACAGATTTCCCCAGACTTGACTTTCTAAACTCCGAACTGCTGAAGGACATGCCTTTGAAGTTGCTGACTGACAAGGATATTCCCGTCTCTTCTCGTTCACCAGAGGTTGAGGCGAGAATCTCCCCTGTTTCGACGTCGACTACTCTGCCTGTCAAAGCGGTGCGAGCTGTGGATGTGCCAAGGCCAAGTCTGCCAACGCGCATTTTTCCAGAAGAGGTCATGCTGAAGTCTGTAATCGTGCCCATGATGACGGCATCAGCGCCGAGCAGCTTTCCCATTTTCGCTGCGGTGGTTGCGTCAACTCGTCCTGAAGCTCTGAAGTTTTGCTCCCGCAGTATCTTGTCGATATGGGAACGCTCCAACAGACGGTATTCGCCCTTGCCTGTGAGGCCGTCAGTGACCATCTCTGTGATCTCTTTTTCCAGTCTCCAGTTCCACCAGTAAGGAATGTTACCAACCTGAAAATCAAGGACTGCTACAGAGACTATGTCGTTAGCTGCGAATGTCGGCAATGGCGCTGACAATAGAAGAAAGACTGAAATGATTGCAGCTAGCCACACGAGGTAAACTGCGCCTTTTGAACATGTGGACATTGATTCTACCCCTCCGTTTGGTTCTGCATAGAGAGGATAGTATCTATGGTGTTGGACAATTGGTCCTCGAACTATCTCACCAGGATATCCGGTCGAACGATATCTGTGCCATCGCTGACACGTATTGAACGCATCGGCCAATTCCCGGTCTGAGTAATGATGTCGGGTCCATCCTCTACAGCGACTATAGTATCCTCGGTTCTCATGCCGTGTACTGACGGATTCCAGGCGAAGGCCTGGTTATTGCCGATTATCTCTTTGCTCGCTCCTGTCGCCAGATAGTCGCGGACTAGATATCCCGTGGCGCCGCCCAGATGGTGCTTTTGCCATTCATCGGGATAATCGGTGCCGGCGTAAGCCTTGACGATTTCGTGGTATACATCTGACACGGCCCGGCCCGCGTGTGTGGCTGCGATCGCTGCTGCATCGATTTGAGTTGCGGCATCATGCCAGGCTCTGACATCATCCGGAATCGGCCCTATGCATACCATCCTGGTGGCATTGGCCACCAGCCCCCACCTACTCCCCGACACTGCCATAGTGGCATATTGTGCCATTCGGGAGTATGTAGGAACAGGCTGGCTGCATCCGATGTTCCTGCCGTCTGTGGCTATCAGTGTGAGTACCGGGGTTATTCCTGAGTCGACGAGCCTGACCGCCAGCAAGGATGCGATCTTGTGCTCCGTCATGCCCGGCTCCACACAGCGCGCCACCTCTTCCAGCGCCTTTCCCAGCTGGCTGCCGAGCCATCTGTAGCGTTCAATCTCCTCGGGCTCGAGCTCGTACCTGAGAGGCGCAACCTGATCACCCAGGTAGATTGCGCCACACATCAGAGTGTCGGCGCCAACGGCATTTCTTGCTCCATATTCTGATGGATCGGGAAGCCCCTGAAACCACGACCTTGTGACTAGTTCAAATCCCTTTTGCTCCAGGCGTGAATCCTCGTTGAGCCTCGCGATTTCCGCCTTGTCGGCTACAACGTACGCCAGATCCCCTGTCACTGCAGCGCAGGCTGCGATGCGGCCGGTTGAGTCATCCACCGAAGGCGCCTCTCCACCGGTAATCCAGGAGAAGTTCGGGCGCCCGTAGAACAACATGGCCTCCAGTCCTCTTTCGGACATCAGCCGGCGCACCTTGTCGAGCTTATGTTGGACCTCCTGCTCCATGTAGACTACCTCCCCTCAGTGGCCGCATGTTCCGCAGGATCCGCCTGAACAAGAGCCGCACGAACCACCCGACGACGATGCGAACGTCGAGCCGCTCTTGAACCCAAAAGCGGAGAAGAGTTTACTCACTTCTTTGCTCCCACACTTCGGACACTTCACCTCAGTGCAGCAGGCTGTAACAAGCTCCTCGAATTTGTCACCGCATTTGGCGCACTTGTACTCGAATATTGGCATCAATATCCCTCCCATGGTCAGGCCATGTCAAGCAGCGACAACATGTTCTTGGCGTTGACCGCGGCTTGGCCGGCATGGCAATTGTTGAATAACACGAACGTCTGCTCTGTGGCCTCGGCCAGCCGTGCTATCTTCGGTACCCACTCGAGCAGTTCGTCGTGGCTGTACAAGTAATCATAACGTTCCCAGGCCTCACTATGTTTCCACCACTTACTAGCATTCCGTCCATGGAATCTTATATAAGCTATGGGAGACGTGTACACCGCGAGCGGCGGAAACAGTCCCCGGAGCTTTGGCTCGTCCACACAGCAGAACCCCATGCCACCCGCTTTGAGCAAGTCGAATGTGGATTGCGACACCCACTCCACGTTCCTGAACTCAACCACTATGGGGATGTCGGGCAGCAGCTCAGGCAGGCGTTGGATGTAGTCGCTGTTCTCACGCGTCCTCTTGAAGCTCCACGGGAACTGACATAGAATGCATCCCATTTTCCCCTGGTCAACAAGGGGCTCCATAGCCCGACGGAATGTCTGGAAGACCTCTGAGACTTCGTCGCTGCCATCAGGGACCTCATGTGTCATGCTACGGTGGGCTTTGACGCAGAAGCAGAAATCCTCAGGAGTCTTGCGCGACAGCCCCTCGATGGCCTTTACTCCGGGCATGCGGTAGTATGTGAAATCGATCTCCACAATATCGAACTGGCTTGCATAGTATTCAAGCATATCCCTGTCAGAGATATTCTCAGGATAGAAGACTCCACGCCAGTCCCTGTAGCTGAACCCGCATGTTCCAACCTCTATCATCACGATTGTCCTCCCATTAGCTTGAACACAAGCTCTGTGAACCCATCCTTGAACGAGACCTCAATGGGCGGCTTGCGGAACAACTTGACTTCGGCCACCTCTTCAAAGTCGGTCCGCTCACGAAAAGTCAGAACATCGGCGACGTAGACAATCCCC
>DMOT01000299.1 GCA_003456765.1 Bacillota bacterium | reverse complement strand
GAGCACAGCGCAGATCGGGCGCCGTCGATTATTTCCCCGGGTCCGTGTTCGCTGCCGAGCACAGTCAGGCCGATCCTCAGCCTCCGGCCGTTCGCTCCCTCTGCCAGATCTGCCAGGCCTGCTCCGCTTTCCACGGAATCGGCCAGTCCCTCAAAGAGCCTGGCCAGTCTCTTCTTGGCATTCTCACTCATAGCGGCCACCTCGCGGTTGGACGAGGGTCTGCGCAACCTTGCGCAGGGCGTCTGCAACGATCTTTCGCAGCTGTGCCTCGGAGACGCGGGCCGCTATCGCCGCAGCCTCCTTCTCATCCTCGCGTTCGCCCTTGCCCGGGTTGCTCTCGATGATAAATGAGATGCCGTCGAAGAGATTGGTCATGCGGCCCAGGAAGAGAGAGCCTTTCCCGATTATCTGGGCGCGCCTGATTCGACCAGCCAGGATCTCGTCGCACAGATATCCCAGGGACGGGACTCCGGACGGCACATGCCCCTGGGTCGGAGCAAATCCGGGCATACCGTGCCTCTTCACGAAGGCTCCAAGATCTCCTCTTGCTATCTCCCCCCTCTTTACTGCCAGGGCTGCAATCAGCTTCAGGTTTGCGGTCGGCACATTCCCCGCCCCCGCAGGCTCTGTTATCTCAGGATTCTGCATTTCCGGGGAGTACTTGTCCACTTCCCTCAGGCTGAGCCCAATCCGCTGAACGGGATCGACCACTATGGCAGTCATGACGGCCTCTGGCGATGAACCCGAACCTATTTTGTGGCGCCCAACTGCGTCAGTGCGGATTGCGGGGCTGACCCCGTCATTTGCCGATACCAGGATGGCAAACCCGGCCAGAACATCCTCGAGGAGGGGAAGGCCCTTCCTTACATGGTCTCTTCCGTTCATCCCCAGTTTGGCTGTGGACCCGCCCCCCACAACCGCTACGTTCTTGAAGATGCCCGACTGCACAAGTCCGGCCGCAATTACCAGGGCATGGGCGGGTGCAGCGCAGAATCCCCTCACATCGCAGCCTGAAGCGTTTATGCACCCCGACGTCTCGCCTATCGCTTTGGCGAAGTTGCCCCCTCCCCGCTGATTCATGTCGCCACATGCCTCTTCTGAGCATTCAATAACATATTCGATGTCGGACGAGTCGATCCCGTTCCTTGCAGCCAGATGCCTCATGGCAAGTGTCCCCGATGCCTTGGCGGCCAGGTTCTCGGCCATGACATGGGCAGCCAGAGTCTCGTCGCTCTCATGTGCTGCCTTTACGCATCCTGCCAGTTTCTCGCCGACGTAAAGTCCCAAAGCCTGGCCCTTTCCCACAAGCTCTTCGATCTGGCTGGCAGACGCTCCGGTTCCAAGCCGCTCCCTGTCGTCTTCAACCCAGATCGAGTCATCACGGATCTCTCCCGCCACATGGGCAGTGAAGCCCTCTTCAAGCACGACAAGGTCGAAACTGTCTACAGCCTTCATGAGAGCGTAAAACTCATCTTCAGGCATTATCTCGCCCCATCCTCCAAGGCGATTCGCCCCAACCAGCGGATTCTCATGCCATGGACGGGGAATCTTTGCAAGCTCGTCTGGGGTGATGTTTCCGATGTATGCCTGGTTCGGAGGATAGGCTTTGCACTCTCCATAGGAGCGCAAGTGCCTGGAGAGCTCTTTCAGGTAATCAGAATCAGGGTTGGCCTCCCGCTCAACAGCCTGGGTGGTTCCCATGTGGACAAGCATGTCTGGCGCATGGACAAGAACGTAGCTCACACCTCTTAAGACAGGAAAGTCCATTCCCGCTCCTCCTTGTGCGCTGTGAAGCTGCATACTCTCAGTGCTTGCATCCCCGGCAGATGGCAAAGGGCCGTGCCGGGGCCCCGTAGCCAGCCCGTAGCCAGGCACGATGGTCCTGCCCTTACTCCTCCTCGAAGTCCGACTGCCCTCGAACGTCTGTTGCCAAAGCGGAGAGCGCCCGCCGGACCAGACCGCGTCTCAGTTCCTTCTCCTCACCCCGTCCAATTGCCGGGTTCCCCAGGGGATGGGGGATTGCCACAGTCGGCACGATCCGGTTCGCTCCCACTGTCATGGAGATAGGGACAACCGTACACATGTGGACGACAGGGAGTCCCGCCCGCTCTATCTCTTTCACCATCGTTGCGCCGCAACGTGTACATGTCCCTCAGGTGCTGGTGAGGATGACGCCGTCAACGCCCGCCCCCACAAGCTCCTCGGCGATGTCCGCCGCATATTTTCGGGAGTTTGCCACCGAAGTACCGTTTCCGACTGTCGCATAGAAATAGCGGTGCAGCTTCCCGATGGCCCCTTCCCTCTCCAGGTCGCGCATGACATCTACAGGCAGCACCCTGTCGGGATCCTCATTCGCATAGATCGGATCATACCCTCCGTGCGCTGTCTGATGTGTCTGGTCTGTCAAATCCTCGACGCCCTCAAGGTCATACTTGCCGAATTTCGACGCCGAAGAGGACTCGATGCGGTCAGGGTTGCCCTTTGGAACGATTCCTCCGCTGGTAACCAGGGCTATCGTGGCCTTTGAAATGTCGGCAACGGGAGGGCCGGGCTCCACGCGATCGAACTGGGGCATGGGATACTCTGTAGCAAAACCCTCGCCTGAAAGCTTCCTCACAAGCATCTCAACGGCACGCTCAGAGCCGCGCTTTCCCGCAAAGTAATTGCGGCGGATGCCCCGGGAAAGATAGCCGTCGGCCGCAGGATCAGTAGGCTCGCCCCTCACAAGCCTAAGTGCGAGCCTGGCCATGAGAGGCACAGCCTTGCGCATCCCGGCTGCACTGCCCCCGGTTTCGACGATGTAGGCATCTTTTCGGTACATGTCCACTCCCGGATTCTCAGGGTACATTCCGGTCACAACAGGTATTCCGAACCTTTCCGCCGCCGCCGCACATACGGCCCCACAGGCAATTCCATACCGCCCCGCGTTGAACGCAGGCCCGGCTATGAGAAGGTCGGGCCTGTATTTCTCAATGAGGGCGATCACTTCATCAGTGGCCCTTTCCACGTTTTCGCCGAAGTAGGTGTCGCCGCATATTACTGTCCCCGCGATCTCCGCCTCATCTCCAAAGGCAGCGGCAAACGCCATGCCCGGACCGACATGGCCCGGGCTGTCGAAGGGGGCTATCCCTGCCTTATCCTCGCCTCCTATCTGGCCGAAAAACTGGTTCAGGTAGTGGACTGCCCGCACTTTCTCACTCATTTCATTGCCTCCCTCGAAGAGGGACTAGCTCTACCTGGCACAAGCACAGGCATCAGTACCTGCCCGGGTGCCGACTGCCGGCGGCCGAACGCCGGGTGCCAAAGGGCGAACTACCTGCGCCTCCTGGCGAGTCTTCCGACTGGCACCTATCGCGGCAATCGGCTCGGGCTAGTAGATGCTGTACTGCTTGCGTATGGAGCTAACCTCTTCCTTGATGGCATCGATATCAAGAACCATCTCCATGATGCCGATCTGCTCATCGTAGACCTCAGGATCCACTTCCGCCTTTATCTCATCTTCTACTATGTGCCAAACGCTCAGTCCCAACTGGACTCCCGCCAAAGGACCTGCGTAGGTCGGGTCGCCGGCCGTCACAGTCTCTGCTGTGAGCCCCGAAGCCTCAGCCTCCGCCCCGCCTAGGACTACTACAAGGTTCTCCGGGCCGTACTTTTCGGCCAGAGCCTTCACCCTCCGCTGGTTTTCAAGGTCCATGGCGCCAGCGGCCGTTCAGACAAAGCACTCGCTGACACAGAAGACGACTTCGCCGCCGGCAGTCTTGACGCACTCTTCAATGGCGCCGCCCGGGATGCCGTCCCGGTCTCCCAACGCGACAACTTTCTTGCCATCGAGAATCATTGCGATGTCTCCTTTCGTAACTTGCTCTTTGCATCTGGTGCTATCATCCCAAAACTCATGCGTCTTTCGCTGAGAGCCTGCTGAATCCCAGCTCATTGGTGGCTCCTACAATAACCTGGAGTTCCGCAGCGATCGAACCGTCCGCCGCCAGTGAGCCGTCCCAACCTCCGGCGATGACGTTGGCCGCCTCCGGGTGGCCAATCACCCTCTTTACAGGGGGGAGATCGATCAGTTCATTGGCGTTGCCCGCCGACACTACTGCACTTGCCAGAGAATTAGCATCAGCCAGCGACTGGGAGGCTCCGTCCCTGCCGGCGTACTCGTCGGTCAGGAGAACTGTCTTTATGTCCCTCTTCTCCAGTTTGACGCAGTTCATCATGAGGTCGGCATCGGGATTGCCGAAGCCTTCCTCAGATACGATTGCCCCTTCGGCCCCAAGCATCTCCACGAGCTTCG
>DMOT01000200.1 GCA_003456765.1 Bacillota bacterium | reverse complement strand
CTACGATTTCCTCTACGCCCTCGTCGTAGCGGAGATTGATAAAAGATACCGCGCCGAGCCTTGCCGCTACGTCTCAATCCTTGATCGACGTCCTTAGGATGTTTCCACACTGATTCAGAACGCTGAAGCCTGCGATGTGACCGTACGTGTCATTGACGCGTTTGAAATTGTCAAGGTCGAGCATGAGCTCGTCATTGACAAGTTCAAACGCGTCAATGACACGTACGGGCACATCGCAGGCGACAGCGTTCTGAAGCAGTTTGGAAACATCCTAAGGACGTCGATCAAGGATTCAGACGTTGCGGCAAGGCTCGGCGGGGATGAGTTTGTCATCTTGCTCAAAGACGTGGATGATGAGGAACTGGAAGCTGTCGTACACAGAGTCCGCTGGCGAGTGAAGTCATGGACCCAGGCGTCAGAGGTGGCCTCGGGCCTCGATGTGAGCATAGGCGGAGCCATCTGGGCCCCGGGCATGTCGCGGGAGCTTGACGCTCTTCTTTGTGCAGCCGACGAGAAGATGTATGAAGAGAAGGAGTCAAAGAAGAAACGAGCTCAGAGTCCGAGCCCAGGCCAGTAGAGCGCATGGGGGCCGCTATGGCCCCCACACTGATCCCACCTCAACGTCTTCAGCATCACACGTTCTGGGCCATGTCCAGCAATTCAATGGAATACATGCCTTCCCGCTCCATATGGTCGAGCAAGGAAAATGGGAAGTTCACCTGGCCCGTTGGCACGCTGCATGACCCCACGGCCGCCTTCAGGGTGCGCAAGTGCTCCAGCCAACTGATGGTGGACTCTCTGATTTCGTCCATGATGTCCTTCAGGTCTCTGAAAGAGGAACCCTGTACGACCTTCGCTGTCAACTCCTCGAGCAAGCCGAGGAGTTTCTGGCCGTACTCCTCAGTCTCCTCTCTCAGGTCCTCCTGGACCTCAGGCCGGAAGTAAAGAGACAACACCGTGGCATGCTCCCCGTTTATTCGTGTGAAGAATAGGATGCCATCCTGGAGAATTGCGCCTGCCAATTGCCCCATGCAAGGTATGAGGCTGCGCGGGGCAAGCGCCGCAGGTTCAGTCTCTTTACCGGGCGGAGCAGGTATCTTGAGGTTGCACCTTGTTGGATAAGGTCCCCCAACCAATCCGTTTATCACGCCAAGGAAGAACTCAGACTCTCTCCTTATGTGGTCGATGAGTTCGGCGGGTAGATTAGTCATTACCCTGCACTCTCGAATCGCCACTACTAGGTCAGCCTTGAATTCCCTGAGCGGAACTGTAACGGCATTGGACTCTGCTATCAGAGAACTCACTTGCTCAGGCAGGAACGGAGGATTGACCGATTGAATTCGGGCTAGCATTCCATCGAGGTTCTGGGCTAGTGCATCAGAATAGCGGAACAGATCCTCCTCAGCAAGATCGAATCCATTTCTGATCAGCTTTGCGTGATCTGACATTATCCACAGCCAGAACCGCATCTCCTCCACTGCGGCCATTGCCTCTCTCTCGGAAAGCGTCCCCTCTCCACACGCCCCAAAGACGCCAATCTCCTTGGAATCAAATTCCACTCCACATTCACCTCCGACTCGGCTTGTCACAATACGATAGTCGGCAGGTGACAGATTCATGACAGATCAGCCTTCGAGAGCTTTGCGTATTGCAGGAATGGTCCCTCTTGCAGCCTCCCGCCCTTTTTCAATCAGCTCCGGGGCTCTCCAAAACTCGGCACCGAAAACTTCACCCACATCAGGCCTTATTACCAGATCAGCCAGGCTCGTGAGGGGTGCTGCAACGAGCCTCCCCATGATGTCGAAGGAATTTATCAGGGTTGCAGATATTGAAGGGATACGGCCCATCTGTTCTTCGGACGGTCTCAACACAGGCATTACGTCCACCGCAATACACACATCGACTCCAATCGCAAGGAGGTAATTAGCGGGCACTGGATTGAGTATGCCGCCATCCACGAGTACACGTTTCCCACTTACGACAGGTTGGAAAATGCCCGGTATAGAAGATGAGGCCTTCATTGCCTCGTGGACAAATCCGTCTTCCATCGGGACTTCATCGCCGGTAAGTATGTCTGCAGCCACACACGCAAAAGGAAATCTGAGATTGTCGAACGTTCTGTCACCGGTCAGCTCCTTAAGCAGTTCGTCCAGCCTCGAGCCGGCCATAAGCCCTCCTCTGGTCGGAACGACAAGGTCGACGTGGCGCGCTACGTCAAGCCTGTTGATGTCTACGGCAATTTCCTCTATGGCCTCAGGATCCATTCCGGAGGCATAGCATCCACCAACAACAGCGCCCATGCTACATCCTGCAACAGCATCTATAGGGATTCCCTCGCGGAACAGGACGTCGAGCACACCGACATGGGCCATTCCACGCGCCGCTCCGCTCCCCAAAGCAATGCCCACGGATTTCCGATTGAGCCCTTCCATCCTCTTTCGAAAACGTTTTTCGGTCTTGGTCAGCTTGTCCTTGAGCGCCTCAACAGGAGTAGCAATCAGATCCATCTGTGTACGCACCTCCGGCTGCCGAAGTAACGAAAAACCCCGAAACATTCGTTTCGGGGCCAAACCTAATGGTCGGAGCGGGGAGATTTGAACTCCCGACCTCTTGCACCCCAAGCAAGCGCGCTAGCCAAACTG
>DMOT01000014.1 GCA_003456765.1 Bacillota bacterium | reverse complement strand
TTCATACTGAGAAGGTTCTTCGACGCCAACTGGGATAACATCATCAAGAAGTATCCCCGATACTGGCAGCTCCTGAACAAGCGGGGGCAGGGAGTAAGCGACGAATCCATCGCCGCTGCCATAGAAGCCTATGATGAACAGGACTTCCGCGACTTGCAGGTCTGGTTCAACCTGGCCTGGCTCGACCCAGACTTTATCGATGAGGATCCTAACATCGAGGCCCTGGTCAGAAAGGGCCGAGACTTCACCGAAGAGGACAAGCGCGTCGTTCTCGACAAACATGACGAGATAATTCGCAAGGTAATTCCAATTCATCGAGAGATCCAGAAGGCAGGGCAGATCGAGGTAACCACTACGCCCTTCTACCACCCGATAATGCCGTTGCTTTATGACGTGGAGCTTGCGCGTGTGGCCAGCCCTAAGCTGGACTTGCCGATAGAGCCGTTTGCCTACCCTGAAGATGTGGAGGCGCAGCTTGCGAAGGCAGTCAAATTCTACGAAGAGCACTTCGGCATGGCGCCGCGGGGGCTATGGCCATCGGAACAGGCGGTCGGGCAAAGCATAGTCGGCCTGGTTCACGATGCCGGCTTTGAGTGGATGGTCTCCAGTGAGGGCATCCTTGCAAGGTCCCTCGGGATAGGCTTGCGCGACGGCGGCGGCAGGATAGTCCGGCCTGATGTTCTGTACAAGCCCTACATCGTCGAGAAAGACGGCAAGGAAGTGGCGATACTCTTCAGAGATATCGTGCTTTCAGACAAGATAGGGTTTTCGTATTCAGGAATGAGCGGCCGCGCAGCCGCGCGAGATCTCATGGATTATCTCGAGAGCGTGAGAAGGAGCCTTGCTTCAACTCCTGGCCCGCACGTAGTCACAATCGCCCTCGACGGCGAGAACTGCTGGGAGTACTATGAAAACGATGGCAAGGAGTTCCTGCACACACTGTACGGAGCTCTGAACGACAGCCCGGATTTCAAAACGGTCACAGTCGAGGAGTACCTTGCGGCACACCCAGCCACCGACAGAATCCCGCATTTGCACACGGGGTCGTGGATCTCTGACGACCTTGAGACATGGATAGGAGAGGTGGAAGAGAATCGCGCATGGGACTACCTGGCAAAAGCGCGAATGGCTCTTGCCGACTTTACTGCCGAGCACGCCGACTCAGCTGATGATGAGATAAGGACCGCCCTTGGACGGGCATGGGAAGAGCTTTATGCCGCAGAGGGCTCTGACTGGTTCTGGTGGTACGGCGATGACCAGGATTCAGGCAATGACGAGGCCTTCGACGAGCTCTTCAGGATACATCTTCAGAACGTGTATTCATACATAGGCCTCCCGGTTCCGAACTACCTGTACATGCCGATAATCCCAAAACAGGCGGCAGTTCCGGAGGATCGGATAACCGGACTGATGCATGAACCCGTGATGGATGGGTTCATCGATTGGGGCGAGTGGGAGAAGTCGTCGTTCTATCCGAAGGATGATGCTGCCGTCTTCAACTGGGGCGAAGGTGAGAACATCTTCTCGTCCTTGCGCGTTGGAGTGGACAATGAGAACCTCTATCTCCGCATAAGAACACAGGACGGGTTCGATGAGCTCTATGGCAAGGACTTTGCAATAGCGGCATATCTGACCAATCCGAGGCGGCATCAAGTGAATACAATTCCTCGGTGGAGCCCACTGGGTCGTGACGCCACGGTTCTGGGATTCGCTCCGGGAACCGAGATACTGGTGGACTTTGCAGAGATCGAGAAAGCGGGCCGCCCAAGTGCCCTTCTGTCAGTGGCAGCGGGTGACGATACCTGGACAGAAGTGAGCCGGATTGACACAGTCGGAGTGGGCGAGGCCCTTGAAATCTCCGCGCCTTTCGATGCTCTGGGGATGAAACCGGCCGATGTGGCTCACGTTGTTGTCGTGGCATCCACCTGCGCTCGAAACATCGACATGATGCCGACATCAGGCCCAGCGGAGTTCAAGGCCCCGGTAGTCACTGTTGGGCGTCGGCTCTTCAGGATTGAGGACCCGCGTGGCGACGACCACGGGCCGGGGACCTACACGTATCCGACAAACCCGGTGTTCACTCCCAGTGTATTTGACATGCTTTCGTTCGAAGCCATCGATTCAGGAGAGGAAGTAGTCTTCAAGGTGGAGCTTGCAGCGGAGATTGTGAACCACTGGAACTCCGGAATCGGGCTTTCTGTGCAGACAATCGACATATACATCGATACTGATAACGTGCCTGGCTCAGGCTTCACTAAGGCTTTGGGCGGCAGGAGGGTGGAATTTGAGGCTGAGAGTGCCTGGGAGTATGCGATCTGGGTTGAAGGTTGGAACCAGAGAGTCTTCCTCCCGGAGGGCGGGGATGTGGGCGGCGTCACAGCTACCGTTGATACGATAAACAACGTCGTCGCCATCTCTGTTCCCAAGGATATTATAGGGGAGCCCCAGCCCGGTTGGGGTTACCAGATATTCGTGCTCGGGCAGGAAGGCTTTCCATCCGAGGGCAACCTGCGCGTGCGCGAGGTCCTGGAACACGCCGCAGAGTGGCGGTTCGGCGGGGGCGACAACAGCGTATACGACCCCAACGTCATCGACATGCTGGCGCCGCCAGGACAGACCCAGGAGGAGATACTCTCCGCCTATGACGTTTCAACCAAGAAGCTTGCAGTAGTGCCTATGATATACCCCGATTGGGAATAGCACATAAATGGGGGGCCGCGCGGCGGCCCCTTGCTTTTCGCCATCCCTCTGCATGAGTGCAGGTTGCCTGCAAGCGAGGGCTTATGCCAACAGGTCCTGCATCATAGTCTGCAGTGGAATTCTCGCATATCCCCTTGCGACCAAGGAGTATTAACTGACGGATACGGCTTCTACGTAGAAGCTTCCAAGAAGATGGATTGGTCCGATACACTGGGCCCGTGCCACGCAAGAAGGGCATGGGCCTCTATGCTAGCACACGCCCTCTGCCGCTAACCGCATATTGGGACAGGTGCTATGGGTGGCAGAGGTTGTAAGGTAGACCGCCTCATGTGTAAAATAGAGACAGGCTTAGCGAAGGGAGATAATATCATGGCCCGCTTTGGCATGCATCTATCCATAGCTGGCGGCTTTACTAACGCAACTTCAAGAGCAGTGGAACTCGGCTGTGATTGTTTCCAAATATTCAGTCGCAATCCCCGTACGCTCAGGGCAAAGCCTATTGATCGTGGGGCAGCTGACGCTTTTCGCAGCGCAGTTGCACAGGCAGGGCTGGAACCTGTTGTAGTTCACGTCAACTACCTGGTCAATGTGGCAAGCCCAAAGGATGAGACTTACGAGGCCTCGGTTTCCGCACTTACCGATGAACTTCTGAGAGCAGAGATCCTGGGCGCTGACTATCTCGTTCTCCACCCGGGCAACCACTTAGGTTCTGGGGTGGAGGCCGGTTCTGAACGGATTGCGCGGGCTATCGACCGTGCATATGAAGACTCCGGCTCATCGGTGATGATATCTCTGGAGAACATGGCTGGCGCCGGGACGGAAATAGGTGTCTCCTTCGGGGAGCTTCGCTCCATTTGCGACCTGTCGGAGAGGGGCAAGTCCCTGGGGATCTGCTTTGATACCTGCCATGCATATGGTGCCGGCTACGATGTGTCTACCGATCGCGGGCTCGATAGGACCCTGGGCGAACTCGACGCAGAGATTGGCCTCGATCGGCTCATGTTCGTTCATGCAAATGACTCAAAAGGACAATTGGGCGCTGCCCGCGACAGGCATGAACACATAGGTGAAGGACTGATCGGCGTTGCAGGGTTCAGAGCTATCCTTCGCCGGAAAGAGCTCCGAGATCTGCCCTTTATACTGGAAACGCCTGTTAATTCCCCAGACGATCAGGTTCGCGATTTGGCTGCCTTGAGGGCGGCTGCAGGTGAAGGCTATTGAAGGACAAAGCACTTGTCGGGGTGGTTTCCAACTACATTGCCCCCGACGCCGCAGAGAGCCTGCGGCAAGCGATAGAGCAAGCGGGAGCTACCGAGGTCTTTGCGGTGGGGCGCTGTGACCGCAACTTCATCGTCACTGACGTCTCCGTTCTGGCTCGTGGAAATCTGACTGCGGCCCCTGTTGTCGAC
>DMOT01000254.1 GCA_003456765.1 Bacillota bacterium | reverse complement strand
GGCGGTATTCCCTTCCCGGCAATGATCGACAGCAGCGAGTCCCACGAGGCCGGCGCATAGCCCAGTTTGAATTTCTCCTGGGTATCGCTCTCTATTCGCCGCCGCTTCAGATAATCCCTTGCACCTTGGGCGTGTGGCGCGCGCATCAGTATCTGCCTATAGTATTCCAAGGCAAGCGCATTTACTCTGTATATTGACTCTCTTCGCTCACGCGCCGCGCGTTCCTGCGGAGACTCCGCATCTGTTGACACGTCAATCCCAGCGCGCTGTCCGAGACGGCGGACTGCCTCAGGAAACGTAAGCCCTTCCATTTTCATTATAAAAGTGAAAACGTTTCCTCCCACATGGCATCCAAAACAATAAAAAAGCTGTCGGTCAGGCGATACAGAAAACGAGGGCGTCCGTTCAGTATGAAACGGGCAAAGGCCGACGAATCTGTTACCTGCCTTCTTTAGCTGCACATATTCAGAGACTACGGATACAATATCATTTGCCTCTCTTACCTTATCGATCAAATCATCACTGAATTTGGAACTCAAACTAACCAGCCCCTGCCGGGGTACTTTTCGCCGGCGAGAAGTATTCTCCTGCTTGACGCCTATTTCATGGCGTCAAACAAAACCCCGCTTCCGAATCTGCGACTTGGCGGAAGCGAGGGCATCCGAACCACATAGCCACAAGGCCACTTGCACATCCGTAATTCTACCTATGATCGGATTTCCCTTCCTAAGCACTCAATCTTTCTCTGCCCTGGGCAGAGGATTCACGCAAAACATACTGTTTCTCAATATATCCAGGCTATGCATAAGAATCCCTCCGGCACCCTAGTAGACGCCCCAGGGAGCGGGGACGAATTTCGCTGTCCATTGTCTGATGGCATATCTATCTGTCATGCCTGCAATGTAATCCACAGCAATCCTTACGACATCGCTGTCTTCCAAGGACTCTCCGGACTCATCGATCAGTTCGTCAACATGGTCAAGGTAGTAGTAATAGAGCTGGATCAGGAGGCGCGTAGCCTTATCGGCCTCAATCTTTGCAACGGATCCGATATACACTCTCTCGAACATGAAATCCCTCAATGCACTCATGCCTTGTGCCACCTCAGGACTTATCAGAATCCTTTCCTGGTTCATGCTCGCCTCGATCAGATCCTTCACAAGCGTATCAAGGCGCTCTGATCTGGTGCGTCCCAGGATTCGCTTCGCCTCTTCCGGGATCATCTCTTCCGTGATAATCCCTGCGCGTATCGCATCGTCCACATCATGGTTGACATAGGCAATCTTGTCAGCGCACTTGACTACTTGTCCCTCCAGAGTCGCTGCCTCCTCCGGCCAATCTGCAGAGTGGCAAAGTATACCATCGCGAACCTCCCACGTCAGGTTGAGGCCATGTCCGGGCTTTCCCTCCCTTCGCTCGACGAACTCCACAACTCTCAAGCTTTGTTCATTGTGGCGAAACCCGCCTTCGACCACCTCATTTAGGGCAGCTTCGCCCGAGTGCCCGAATGGCGTATGCCCCAGATCATGCCCAAAAGCTATCGCTTCGGTCAGATCTTCATTCAGCCGAAGCGCCCGAGAGATAGTCCGGGCTATCTGAGCAACTTCAAGGGTGTGGGTCAGGCGTGTTCTGTAGTGATCCCCCTCAGGCGAAAGGAAAACCTGCGTTTTGTGTTTCAGCCTCCGGAAAGCTTTGCAATGTATGATTCTGTCTCTATCCCGCTGATAGCAGGTGCGAAACTCATCCGGTTCCTCTTCGCGATCGCGCCCCCGGGTTCTAAGCGAAAGCGTGGCGTACTGAGAAAGCCTCTCCACTTCCTCGTTTTCTAAACGCTCTCTAACTGTCACAGCTTACCCTCCTCCCTCGTGTTGTCGGCGTAAGTGGCCCACGCGGCATGCCTACCACGTGGGCCACAGACAACCCCTAAATAGGGAGCTTCATATCTTGCTCTGCAATTGCTAGCTGAAGCCTCGCTCAGCTCTCCCTACTTTCTAGGCTGCTTGATCTCGGCCTGTGCTGCAGCAAGACGGGCGATCGGCACACGGTAAGGAGAGCAGCTCACGTAGTCAAGCCCGACTTTGTGGAAGAATTCCACAGACTCAGGGTCTCCACCATGCTCACCGCATACACCAATCTTCAGGTCTGGCCTAGTAGATCGTCCGCGCTCAACACCCATCGCCACCATCTGGCCCACGCCTTCCTGATCCAGCGACTGGAACGGGTCATGCTTGAGAACGTTCCGATCAATGAATTCGCCAAGGAATTTCCCTGCGTCATCGCGACTGTAGCCAAAGACCATCTGCGTCATGTCGTTGGTGCCGAACGAGAAGAACTCGGCAGATTCAGCTATCTTGTCAGCCACGAGCGACGCCCGGGGAACCTCGATCATGGTTCCAACCATGTAGTCGAGATCCACTCCGTACTCCTTGATCGTCTCGTCTGCGACGCGCACAACGTACTCCCGGATCATCTCGATCTCGCCTGTTGTGCCCACGAGAGGTATCATTACCTCGGGCATCACGTTGACCCGTTCACGGA
>DMOT01000164.1 GCA_003456765.1 Bacillota bacterium | reverse complement strand
GTCTTGTCAAGTGGTGTAAACGGCCGCTTGTGATTCTCCTTGCAATTGAGGTTTCTTAGCTTTGTGAGGTAAGCTTGTGCCTACGGTTATCGGTGCCGCTGACAGGGTGCCATTATCATCGCAGTTCACGTTGGCTTTGTAGCCCGGGAAAGACTCTTTTCGGCTTTTGGAACCTCATCCGGTCTCACGATTGGATACGTCCGGAGTCTCTCCCAATTCTGACGGCACTCTGAAACACAGTCCCTTGCCAGAGGACGGCCTGGGCCGATTATCAACTGCTCCGACTTATCCACCAGATTCATGCCTGCGTATGGGCCCGTCGCCTGTGCCCGTCGGGTTCTTCCCTTCAACAAGAGCCCCTTGTCGGCGTCGCACTACATGAGCGAACGTCGGGACCTCGACTTTCTGTCGTATGCAGCTTCCTATTCCCCTTTCCGACATGGGCTGCAACCGTCCGGCATGAACGATCAATACCGAGATATTCTGATGCGAGCTGGCTGAAGGTCCTCATTACTGCCTGACACTGCCTCTTCTCTTCCGCGTAATGTGCGGGGCTCCATGTATGCTGATTTACAGGCTCTTGCCACGCTTGAGCTGACGGCCAACGGGCATGGCACCTGATTGCAGGAGTTCGCACAATGAAACTTCGTTTCAATACAAGCCCTCTAACACTCTCGCCAATGACTTCATATAGCAGTAATTATAGTCGCACTTACCACAATGCCCATAAATTTCAAAGAATGCTTGTGTCATGTACTGCCCAAAGCAGGCTCCTTTGCCTTATGGATTGCCAGGAAATTGCCGATGCGTTCAAGACCTTCTGCGCTGCTACAGCTGACAAACGGCTATGTGTGGCCGGATTTTGGAGTGAGTTGTGCCTCTGCATCTGTGATTCCTGCGTGCAGCAATCTCGGCAAAATGGTAATATAGTTTCGAGGTTTCGATTCATCTGCCAAGCGCTGGCGCTTGCAGTTTTGTGGACAGAACCTCGAGACAGGAGTGAAGTGACGTATGACAACCAACGCCGGCAAGTACACTGTGCGCTCAGTGGAACGGGCATTCACAATTCTGAAGGCACTTAGGGATAACGGTGAGATGCGTCTCATAGACGTGAGCCGAAGCACCGAGATAAACAAAGGGATGGCCTTCAAATTGCTCTATACACTCTGCGCGGGGGGCTATGTAGAGCATGACGAGGAAACCGGGAAATACAGGCTCGGAAAAACCCTCTTCGAACTCGGTTATGCTGCCGGTAGTCAAATAATGGAGCGCAGCAGTGCTCACGATATTCTCCGATCGCTTGCCGAGAAGATCAACGAAACAGCACACTTTGCGGTCCTGCAGGATTCAGATGTTCTATATCTCGACAAAGTGGAGAGCAGCGAGTCATTGAGAATGGTAACGGCAGTGGGCATTCGCCGTCCTGCGTACTGCACTGGCACAGGCAAGGCATTGCTTGCGGGACTGACTGACGATGAGGTCCGTCGGCTGATGAACGAAACCCCAATGCGTCGTTTCACACCGAACACCATCTGCAATATCGATGATCTATTGGCCGAGCTGGCTCTTGTTCGAACCAGGGGATATGCACTGGACAATGAAGAGAACGAGCTGGGCATCATGTGTGTAGGCGCTCCTGTGCGCAACAAGGATGGCATGGTCGTATCGGCGATAAGCGTGGCTGGTCCGACTATTAGAATCAACCGCGGAACAGTGCCTCAAATCGCGCGCGAGGTTATCGAAGCTGCGAACCGTATTTCCGAAACACTTGCCTACAGATCGTAGAGTCTATATGGGCTGCTACTTCAGAAACCCTTACCAATAGGCGCTGCCCCCGACAGCGCCTATTTCACGACTTAATTTACCTGACAATATGGCACAAAATAGTGGAAGGAATCCCGGGAAGGCTGTTGAATTTGTCCAAAGCAGAAACCGAGTTTATGTATATAAACCTGACTTAGCGTCAGGACGGCCATTTACGTGTCCACTACATTTCGCTGCAAGACTTCGAGTGGAACCTGGCATTCAGCTGCATAATCGGGCAAGAGTTGAACTACTGAGGCAGCAGGAGAGGAGGATAGACGGCATTCCTTTTGAAGCAAGCTTGCGTTCTTGAGGGTCTTACTGGGCGTGCGCCAACGTATGGTAGCCGCCAAATGAAATCTAGTTTAGGAGGCATGCTCTATGCACGAGTTGGCTGAGAAGATGAACCAGTACATCTTCCCTGCGTTGTCTACTTATTATGAGGAACCCATAGTGCTGGAAAAGGGAGAGGGCAAATACCTCTATGACGATTCCGGCAGACAGTATCTCGATTTCTTCGGTGGGATTCTCACTGTCAGCATGGGACACTGCAATCCAGAGATCACCAGTCGTGTAGTGGAACAGGTCAAAACTCTTCAGCATACCTCAACAGTGTACATCATAAAACCCATGGTCGAACTGGCAGAGCAGATCGCAAGAATGGCGCCGGGCAAGCTGCAGAAGTGCTTTTTCCTCAACAGCGGAACTGAGGCCGACGAGACGGCAGTTCTTCTCTCCACGATATACACAGGAAATGACGAGGTTGTGGCGCTGCGCCATGCATATAGCGGCCGTTCCTCGCTTGCCATGTCTCTAACCGGTCATGCTCCGTGGCGGCAAGGCAGGGGTTTGTGGTCAAACGTGAAACACGCCCACAGTCCTTACTGTTACCGTTGCTCCTTCGGCAGGACTTACCCAAACTGCGACCTCGAATGCGCGAAGGACATTGAGGAACTAATCTGCACATCTACCTCCGGCCGAATCGCTGCTTTTATTGCCGAGCCTATCCAGGGAGTAGGCGGATTCATAACGCCTCCAAAGGAGTATTTCACAGAAGCAGTTTCTATCATTCGAAAGTACGACGGGCTCTTCATAGCGGATGAAGTCCAAACAGCCTGGGGAAGAACGGGCGGCAAGATGTTTGGAATAGAGCACTGGGGCGTAGAACCAGATATCATGACGTTTGCTAAGGGCCTTGCCAACGGCGCCCCTATTGGAGCCGTGATTGCAACTTCCGACGTAGCAGATTCGTGGCGTGGGCCGAGCATCTCCACATTCGGCGGGAACCCGGTGAGCATGGTGGCGGGCCAGGCAACCCTCGATCAGATAACCAAGAATGACATACCTGCCCATGTTGAGAAGGTGGGTGGTAGGTTGCGAGAGGGTCTTCTTGGACTTCAGGAAAAGCATGAGTGCATTGGAGATGTGCGCGGAATGGGGCTGATGCAGGCGCTGGAGATTGTGGGCGAAAACAAGGTGCCAGCTCCCGATGTTGTTGTTAGGATTTTTGAGAAAACCAAAGACTTAGGTCTCCTTATCGGCAAGGGCGGATTGTATAGCAACGTAATCAGGTTGACTCCACCGATGATAGTAACAGAGTCAGACGTAGATGAGGCAGTCGAAATTCTCGACAAGGCCTTCTTATCTCTATAG
>DMOT01000105.1 GCA_003456765.1 Bacillota bacterium | reverse complement strand
ATATATATCTTGATGACGGCCTTCCTCCTCTGCCGGGGTGGGTGCTTAAGAATCCGGGTTTGGCAGAGACTATGAGAATCATCGCCAAGGAAGGCGCAGATGCCTTCTACAAGGGAAGTATAGCTGACGCCATTGACGCTGCTAGCAGGGAGAGTGGAGGTTACATTACCAAGGAGGACCTGGCTTCGTATGAGGTCTTAGTCTCAACTCCTGTAACTGGTAGCTACCGGGGTTACGATGTTTTCGCTGCTCCGCCACCATCAGGGGGATACATGCTTGTCAATGCCCTGCACATTCTGGAGAGCTTCGATCTCGGAAAGAAGCCTTATCCCAACGCTGACTCGATTCATCTTATCTGTGAGGCCCACAAGAGAGCCTATATGGATCATAGAAGCTACAACGGAGACCCCCGCTTTATCAATGTTCCCGTGAAAGATCTGACGTCCAAGTTCAATGCTCTGCAAAGAGCATGGGAAATCAACGTTGGCGCCATGACGCCTTACGAGGACATCAAGAAGAGCGAATTTGGGAAGAAACTAGGAATGGAGCCGGCAGGTGTGGAGTATTCATCCCCATCAACCACCCAGATTTCCCTGATCGACAAGGACGGCAACATGGTCTCCTTGACACAGACTATTGCTGCCTTCTGGGGCTCAGGAATGGTAATCCCCGGCACAGGCATCTTGATGAACGATTCCATGATCAACTACGGCACAGCCTCCAGGAGCAAGCCTGAACCTGGCAAGCGATGCAGACTGCCTATTTCTCCGGCCATAGTGTTGAAGAAAGGCAAGCCATTCCTAGCGTTTGGCGGGCCAGGAAGCGATAGGATTGTGTGCACCAACCTGATAGTCTTCAGCAATCTGGTCGATCATGGCATGGGCCTGCAGGATGCCATTGAGGCCCCGAGATTCTTCGCCAGGGATATGAGCGATCGATTTCAGTATGAAGCCAATATGCCTGAAGAAGTCATTGACGGCTTGCGGAAATTGGGCTATCCCATAGAAGACAAGGATATCAGGGACGAACTCGACATGTTCTTCGGGGGCGTCCAGGCGGTAATGATGAATCCCGCCACAGGTGAGCTGGTCGGCGGTGCGGATCCTCGGAGAGATGGAGCTGCCGTCGGCTATTGAGCGGGCATGTGAGCATACTTGATCAAACAGCGTTGGCGGGAGTAGGCGAAAGGCTTGCTCCTGTCAACGCGTCTGTTTCGCATTTCATGAGTTGGGCAGTTCGCATTGGCCAGAGGTCGTGGCTGTCCGAGAGGGAATTACTTGGCACAGGATGTGATGGTTTCTATGCGATACAAGAGTACATCTGTGATCGTTCTTGCAATTGTGTTTCTTATGGCGCTGGTCACAGTGCCTGCACACGCATGCACTACTGTAATAGTGGGCAGGGAAGCTACGGCCAATGGTTCAGTAATCGTAGGACATAACGAAGATAACGCTGGGCGCAGAGTAATGACCCAGTATGTAATGCCCCGCATGACATATAAGCCTGGCGATGTGATAATACTGAAGAACGGCGGAACGGTGCCTCACGTGCCTGTAACGTGGTCTTTCCTATGGTCGCAGACGCCGGGAGATTCAGCTGCCGACTTCTTCGTCAATGAATGGGGAGTAATGATAACCAGCAACAATTGCGCCCCCACGAAGGAGGATGATTATGACACTCTCGTGGCCAGAGGCGATATCACCGATGGCGGAATTGGATATCATCTGCGCCGCATTGTGGCCCAGCGTGCCGAGACTGCTCGTGAAGGCTTGGAGCTGGCCATAGAGCTGATCTCCACGTACGGCTATGTAGATGACGGGCGCTCGTATCAGATCGCTGATTCCAGGGAAGCTTGGTTCTTGCATGTCGTTCGGGGCAAGCACTACGTGGCTCAGAGAGTACCAGACGACACGGCTGTAGTAATCCCTAATGCCTACATTATCCGCCAGGTTGATCTGGAGGATACAGAGAACTTCAGGGCATGCCCCGATCTTGTGGAGTATGCCATAGAGAGAGGGTGGTACGATCCGTCGTGCGGGGAGCCGTTCGATTTCGCCAAGGCCTACGGTTCGGTTCGCGATGATGAACCGCAAGATTTGAAATACGACCCTCGCCAGTGGAGCGGGCAACGGCTCTTGACGGGCAAAGCCCCTGATGACGTGCCATTGCCCTTCGCTGCAAGACCTCAGGAGAAGGTTACTGTAGCAGACGTAATGGCGCTCTTGCGCGATCACTATGAGGGCACCTACCACGATATGTCGGCGGACTACATGATCTCTCCCCATTGGGCGAACGATCCGAGCATATGCATGAACAAGACCCAGGAGAGTTTTGTCGTAGAGCTCCGCGAGGACACATCAGATCTGCTCAAGGCAGTCTACTGGCGCGCTACCGGCAGACCGTGCGCAAGCCCCTACATTCCGTGGTACATAGGAATAGCATCTGTTCCGGATGGATATGGGTGGATGGATCCTAATTTCGGCTACACCCTGCGATTTGAACCCCATGCTTCTTTATATGATCATGATCCTTCGCATGCATGGTGGGTATTCAAGGACCTCCAAAGTGCTGTAGATGGCCAATACGGCGATGTCATAGGACAGGTGCAGCGGGAATGGAGAGCATTCGAGGAAAGGATCCATCTGGAACAGCCTGCCTTGGAACAGATGATACACCGCTTTGAGGCTACTGATGAGGAGTATGCCGGGGAGTTCATCACACGTTATACTGACAGCTTAGCGAGGGAGGCAACTAGTATAGCCAGAGAGCTCACAGACGCGCTCCTTACGGCTGAGCTTCTTGTTGAGCAGAAGACGGTTCACCTGTCCGGAAGCGGCAGCATTTCCGTTGCGCTGCTTGGATCGGAGGCGCTCGATGTGAGTGAGATTTCCCATCATGACGTGGCTATCGGGCCTGCTGAGTGCAGCCCGTACACCTGGGCGCCCGCTTTCAATGGGAAGCTTGTTGATGTCAATGGTGATGGGCATGAAGATCTGGTAATGGAGTTTAGCATTCCGGCCTTGGCCAAGCTTGTAGAGATTCCTTGCTATATGGACATTTGGCTCAGAGGCAGCACAATGTTCTGCGATCCCATAGTGGCGCGTATGCTTATCGAATTCAGGCCGTAGACAACTCAAGCAGAACACCTTGACCAGCAGGGCTCATTGTGGATTCAGTTAGCGGCATCGGGTTCTGGCACAATGAGGCCCCGGATGTTGTCACCAAGGGGCAGAGGGGAGGCTCCCCAATCGGGTCCTCCCTTCTGCCCCTTGGCACACTTGCTCAACAAATCGACTGCAAGACGTTGTCACCTGGCAGGGGGTTGATCTGCCCGGTGAACATATTAGCGACATATGGAAGAACCCGAAGACCCGATAACATGGAAGTCGGAACGGGCTCGCGTCAAGATGGATTTGACCGGGGAAGTCCTGCATCATTCAGATAGCAGGGCCCTGCATACGCTCAGGAGAGCAGCACAGTCCGATGAGGTGGATTGCCTTGAAGGACGAGAAGAAAGAGGAGCACGGCCCTTGGCTTTCCTGCACCTCAACGGATCCCTGTTGTGCTCAGCAATACTTGTAGAGAGATTCGAAAAAACCCTCCACTCCAGCTCTCGCCGGGTGAAGGGTTTTTGGCGCTTCTCCTCGTTACTGGATGCAGTTAGATGCCAAGCTCCGTCATGAACTCGCCTACCGTAGTTGCCGCATCCCCAAGCACAAGCGTCACATTGTCCGC
>DMOT01000231.1 GCA_003456765.1 Bacillota bacterium | reverse complement strand
TCAGTCCCACGAGTGCCATAACACACACTCGCTGCCAGTAGGCCCAGCCCCATCCCCCATTAGCTCCCGGGAGATCGCCTGCTCTGAGTGAGCTCCGCCCGAAACGTCCAGTGCCGTTTCGGATTGGATTCAGTACGATGCTATCGCACATCCATTTTCCAGTCAAGGCACTCGCAGCCTGCAGTGTGCACCCGCCCGCGCTCGCGGTACTCAGATGATCCTTACCTGCATATATATTGCTCTGGTATGATCTATACAGGCCTCGTATTTCAGAGAAAACAAGGTGTGAGAAGAAAGTGACATATGTGACGTGCTGAGAGGGTGACTCTATTGAAGACCGATTGTCCATTGGCCGACATTGTCACATCGAAGCCTAGAGCTATTCTCCTCGCTATTCTTAGCATTTCCTGCCTGTTTGCGTTCGCGGGCAGAGCACAGGCAGGAGCGACAGCAGCGCCCGGATCATCTGCTCCCTACCTCATCATCCACTTGGATGCCATCCCTTCAAAGCTCTTCTTCGAAGAATACGACGCAGGCCGGCTGCCCAATATCAAAGCCGCATTTGAAGACGGCAAGATTGTGCGACACGCAGTCTCGCCCTTCTTCCCCGGAACGGAGATGCTATACCCCAGGCTCAAGAATGGGCTCGACGTGGAGGCGCAGATGCCCATCACATGGGAGATGTATGATCGGGAATCGGGCGAAACTACTTCGCACATTCAGACGATACTCAAGCTCTTCTCCTACTTGCCCCGGTATTCACTTACGCAGATCATCCACGGTGCGCCGGGAATGGACCTTCTTGCAGGCTGCGCTCTGCTGAATACGCCTCGAATGCTTGACGAATACAGAATTGTCGAGTTCTTCTGGTTCATCACCGATGCATACGGCCATGTGTTCGGCGAGGAATCCCAGAAGAAAAGCATAGCAATACTCGACGAGTTCTTCGGGCTTCTCCTGAGGCAACTGGGTTCGAAGCCTGTCAACCTGGTTCTCTATGCAGACCATGGCATGTCGATGTTCGAGCGAGACTATGATGCTGAGGCAGCCATGTCTGAGATAGCAGGCGATAATGTGGAGTTCCTGTACTACCCCAATTTGCATCTCCGAGATCCGTCCCTGGCCCAGGCCACAGCAGAAAGACTGGCCGCAAGAGATGAGCTTGATTTTGCCTTCTACCGCGCAGATGAATCGCTCATAGTCGGCGTGCACAAGAACGGCCAGGTCATGTTCAGATCCGAGGGCGGCTCGATCTCTTATTCATGCAACGGGCCCGATCCCTTCGGGTATTTTCGTCTGGGGTATCAAGGGCAACCCCTGTCTGACCAGCAATGGCTTGACCTGACATGCAAAGAGCGCTTCCCGGCTGTTCCTGTCCAGATAGTTAGATATATGGACAATCCTCTGTCAGGCGACATCGTTGCAGTGTTGAACCCGCCGAAGGCACTCAAGACCGCGGTAGGGATTGCCGGATGCCATGCCGGGTTCGCCGATACCGATTGCGTGGTTGGCATACTCATGAAAGGTCCCGATATCGACCCTTCTAAAATTCCAGACACCTTCTGGCTACACAGGCTGCACAGGGATATCCTCGAGATTGACCCCGGAAACCCTGAGACAGCTAGGAGAGAGAGGAACTCCCTGATGGTGTCGGGCGGCAGGATAGAGCTGCAGGCCTCTCCGGCCCATAGATGGAATGGAATGCTGTCAGCAGGCTCTGATGGATGGACTGTCACCTGCGAAAGATCGCTCGCCCGCTCCCTCATAACGCAGATATGGACAGGGCTCGGCATTACGAGCGGTGGAGAGCCGGCAGGATCGCCAACTCCCGTAGCCTCTTCAAGGCTCAATTTCTACCTGGGCCCCCTCGTCTATGAGTACAAGAACCTCATCCTCCTGCCATCCGGAAAGCGCATATCCTCCTCGAGCCTGCGCGTTGAGACGAAGTGTGGAGTCATCGTCGAGTGGAGCCATCCGAATCGGATCGGTCTAGGGATCACATGGTAGCTGAAGCCCGAGACCCATGCGCTCACGGTATCCCTCTTTCATAGGGCATGTACGCCCCTGAGGCGGAACGTGAGCTCTTACCATTTTCAGGAGCCCTGCCCGGGGCTCCTCCCTGGCCTTGCGCTGGCGCAAGGCTGGAACGTGTTTCGGTGCCTCCATTCATGCCCGCCAACGCAGCACGATACCCCTCCACAGACCGTAGCCTTTCTGCGATCCTCGCATCTCATGGCGCCCCCTTCGGGTATTGCCATTCAGCATCCTGATCCCCCTGAAGGATCCGGGTACGCCAGAATTTTTAGCACTTGCCTATAGAACATCTTAGGAGATTCTGATATACTATCTCCGCCAGCTATTTAATCAACCTTGTACATCTGATATAGGTTTCTTATATGAATAGTATAGGTAACTTGACACTTTTGATTCATATAGTCTATAATGGCGTCGGAACCCAAAGTATCTGAGGTGACTGAAGTTGAGGCTACACGGCCCTGATGAACCAGTCTACACTATTGGCGTAGCCGCCCGTTTACTGGGAGTAAACCCGCAAACCCTGAGGCAGATCGAACGCGAAGGGTTGCTGGAACCTGCCCGAACCGAGGCGAACATGAGGCTTTACTCTCAAAACGATCTAATGCTCTTGCAACGCATTTGCTTCCTGGTTCGGGAAGAGGGCGTCAACCTCGCGGGGGTCAAAATGATCCTCCAAATTGAGTCCAAACACGGAAACACAACAATCAGGTATCGCGAGGTCACGCAGCGCGTTTCCCGCGGCGCCAGGCCCGATGAAGGCAACGGCAACTCCTGAATTAGGGTTTCCATTGTTCCAATTCGTTAGTTGAGCAACGGAAGGGGAGAATCACAATGGGGAAAGTGGTCGGCATTGACCTTGGCACAACAAACTCGGTAATCTCGGTGATGGAGGGCGGCAACCCTACAGTAATAGTGAATGCAGAAGGAGCAAGGCTCACCCCGTCGGTAATAGGATTCAGCAAAAGCGGCGAGCGGCTTGTAGGACAGCTTGCGCGGCGGCAGGCTGTCATGAATCCCGAAAACACAGTCTATTCCATTAAGAGGTTCATGGGGCGTCGTTTCGACGAGGTTGAGGAAGAGCGAACTCGCGTGCCATATCACGTGAAGTCTGGGCCCAATTACGGGATCAAGATAGACGTTCCTTCAACCGGCCAAGATCACTCTCCTGAAGAGATATCTGCGATGTTGCTTCAGAAGATGAAGATGGATGCAGAGAAGTTCCTGGGCGAAAGCGTTACCAAAGCCGTAATCACCGTTCCTGCTTACTTTAACGATTCGCAGAGGCAGGCAACGAAAGACGCAGGACGCATCGCAGGCCTTGAAGTGCTGAGGATCATCAATGAGCCAACAGCGGCGGCGCTGGCATACGGCCTTGACAAGAAGAAGAACGAGACTATTCTCGTTTGGGACCTTGGCGGAGGCACGTTCGACGTCTCCATCCTTGAGGTTGGAGAAGGCGTATTCGAAGTCAAGTCTACCGCGGGAGATACGCATCTTGGAGGCGATGACTACGATCAGAGGCTGGTTGAGTACATTGCCGATGAATTCAAGCGCGACCAGGGCATTGACCTCAGAAAGGATCGGCAGGCCCTTCAGAGGCTGATCGAAGGGGCAGAAAAGGCCAAGATCGAGCTTTCGCAGGTTTTTGAGACAACCATCAGTCTTCCCTTTATTACGGCAGACCAGACTGGTCCAAAACACCTGGAGACGAAGATCACACGCGCGAAGTTCGAAGAGCTGACATCAGATCTTACTGAAAGGTGCGCAAGACCGTTCAAACAGGCGCTCAACGATGCGAAGCTGTCCATGGGCGACATCGACGAAGTGATTCTGGTCGGCGGCGCGACGCGAATGCCGGTCATTCAGGAGCTCGTTAAGAAGCTTACTGGCAAAGAACCCCATCGCGGTGTGAACCCAGATGAGGTAGTGGCGATCGGCGCGGCAATTCAAGCAGGCGTGCTGGCCGGTGAGGTCAAAGACGTGGTCCTGCTCGACGTCACCCCCCTATCTCTCGGGATCGAGACCCTTGGCGGAGTGGCCACCAAGCTCATCGAGAGGAACACCACGATACCGACGAGGAAGAGCCAGATCTTCACCACAGCAGAGGATGGACAGACTTCGGTGGAGATCCATGTGCTGCAGGGTGAACGAGAGTTTGCCCGCGACAACAGAACACTGGGCCGGTTCACACTGCAGGGCATACCGCCGGCACCTCGCGGAATTCCGCAGATTGAGGTCTCTTTTGACATAGATGCCAATGGCATAGTCAACGTCGCAGCCAAGGATCTGGGGACAGGCAAGGAGCAGCGCATCACGATAACTGCGTCTACGCAGCTGTCGGATGACGAAGTTGAGAACCTGGTTCGCGAAGCCGAGCGGGCTGCCGAGGATGACAAGAAGCGCCGCGAGGAAGTCGAGCTTAAGAACTCGGCCGACAGCCTTGTGTATGCAACAGAGAAGACCTTGCGGGATCAGGGAGACAAGATACCTGCAGAAACAAGGTCGAAGGTTGAAGCAGAACTTGAGAAGCTGAAGAAAGCCATCGCCGACAATGACATGGATGCCGTGAAGCGCTTCATGGACGATGTCAGAGAGGCCACGTACAAGGCGTCGGAGGAACTTTACAAGGCCGCACAGGCCGCCTCAGGTGCAGGTCAGGGCGGCGCTCAGCCCGGGGCTGACTCAGAGTCGGGTGGCACTGACTCTGCAAGAGGCGACGATGACGATGTGATAGATGCTGACTTCAGAACTGTAGAAGAGGATGAATAAACACATCGGGTTGGCTTGAAATCAGATTTGGCCCCCTTTCGGGGGCGAGAGATAGATTCGAGGCCTCGCCCTCCCGATTCGGGCGGGACGGGCCGTCGATTCAGCACAAGAACTACATCGGCAAATTGGAGGTGCGTTTGAATGACGTTGATGAATTACGATCCGTGGCAGGAGCTCGCGGAAATGAGGCGTGTTTTCAATCGCATGTTTAGTGAAGGCTTCGCTCAGCTGCCGACGGAAAGGCAAGCCGCGCAAAGCGGTTTGTTCATGCCGGTAGACATAGCCGAAACCTCAGAAGAGTTCGTGGTCACGGCTGAACTCCCTGGCACGAACCCTGACGACATTGAGATCACGCTTTCGGACAACCAGGTCACTATCAAGGGGCAACGGGCTGCAGAGCAAGAGGAGAGGCGTGGCAACTACCTTCGCACGGAAAGGCGCTTCGGCAGTTTCTGCAGAAGCTTCGCACTCTCTTCGCCTGTCGCTGATGACAAAGTGACTGCTAGCTATAAGAATGGGATCCTGGAGGTGCATCTCCCCAAATCGGAGGGCGCCAAACCCAGACAGATCGAGATTCGCACTGAATAAAAGAGGCTGAGTTTCGGGTACGCGGGAGCGGGCCGCAAGCAGCACAGGCCAGCCAGCAGCAACGAGGCCGACCCGACCCTGCTTGCGGCCCGCCAGCGCCTCCCCTGGCAGCCACTTACCAACATGAGCGGTGGTGTAGATAATGAGCCCAGACACTCAAGACGCACGCCCTAGCGAGAATCGATCATCCAATGAAGATGATATCAGATTCGCCAGAGCGGAAGAGGAACAGGAGCCCGGGAGCCTTTCGCCTGACGCGTGCTCCGTCAACATACTCAATGACCTGGAGCAGAGATTGTCAGACACCGAGGCCAAGGCCGAGGAACACTGGAATATGTACCTTCGTGCCCTGGCAGACCTGGAGAACTTCCAGCGAAGGATGGCACGAGATCTAGAGTTCAATATCAGAAGCGGCAAGAAGGAGATCTTCCTCAAACTGCTGGCAATCGTCGACGACATGGAGCGGGCCCTGGAGGCAGATGCGGACTACGAGTCTCTTCACCGTGGCGTGGAGATGATCATGGGAAAACTCCTCGACGCTTTGGCTTCTGAAGGGGTTGAGCCCATAGACGCTCTCGACAAGCCCTTCGACCCGCGCTTCCACGAAGCTGTTGCCGCATCCAACGAAGCAGGCATTGAAACTGAAACTGTAGTTGAGGAGTTCAGGCGGGGGTACACATACTGTGATGAATGTTTGAGGCCGACCATGGCCCGAGTGGCTGTGCCCCGATCGGACTAAGCCGCGCGTGGCCAATAATATGGACGCGCCCGGGAGATAGATGATGGAGTTCAAGGATTACTATAAGGTCCTTGGTGTGTCCAAGGACGCAACAGAAGACGAAATAAAGTCCGCCTACCGGCGGCTAGCGCGCAAGCACCACCCTGATGTGAACCCTGGCGACAGTTCGGCAGAGGAACGCTTCAAGGAGGTCGCTGAAGCATATGAAGTACTGGGTGATGCCGAGAAAAGGAAGCACTACGACATGCTCGGCGCAGACTGGGATCGCTACTCCAGGGCGGGAGCCGGGTGGCAACCGGGTGCCCAGTGGAGAGCTCAGCCCGGCTACAAGCGGACCACCTTCACGTTCGGCAATCTGTCGGACGCTGATTTCAGCGATTTCTTCAAGCAGTTCTTCGGGGATTTTGGGGGCGGAAACACCATATTCAGGCGCGATCTGCATGATCTCGGCAGACGCAATTCTGCCCGTCGCAGGCCGGCCAGGCGCGATATCGAATACGAGCTTGAGATCGGCCTGAAGGAAGCATTTACCGGAAGTCAGCGTTCGATCGAGATTTCCGACCCCACCGATGGCTCTCGCCGAAGGATAGTCGTCACAATTCCTTCGGGGGTGCGCGACGGAACACGCTTGCGCATTGCGGGAGAAGGAGCAGGGTCGCCTGGAGCTCGAGGCAATCTCTACCTGAAGGTAAGGATACGTCCGGAGCGCGGGTACGAGCTTCGCGGGAATGATCTGCAAGTGAGTCTTGACATTCCCCTCACGGTTGCAGTTCTCGGGGGAGAGGTTGAACTCTCGACTATCGCCGGAGAGACCGTGTCTGTTAAGGTGCCCCCGGAGACCCAGAACGGTCAAGTCATGCGATTGCGCGGACTTGGGATGCCGTCCGCCAAAGGCAAGAGTCGAGGGGATCTCATGGTACGGGCAAATGTGGTCT
>DMOT01000042.1 GCA_003456765.1 Bacillota bacterium | reverse complement strand
CAACGCAACACCCTCGGTGGAGCTCAGGCCGCCGGGGATGTTGTATTGATCTGCCCGCGCACTCCCAAATCGAGATTCGGTCAGACATCCCCTATGCAGCGGCTCTCATCTATTCGCACGTGCTTCCGTTACGGCGGGGCATGCAGATAACGCGATGCCAGGGGGGCTCCTAGCAGGGGAAACCCTTACCGGATGCGCCGCAAAGCCGCTTGCTTTGGCCATAGGGACACAAGACACGCTTCCTGAAAAACTTCGCGGGACCCAACGGGTGACATTCTCCTGGGTCACGGTAATACATGCCCTGCAACACATATGTTAACACTAGGCTCAGGCCAATCAAGAACGTGGTGTATTCTGCCAAGTACTAGTGTAGTCTACTGCCTTGAATACCGTGAGAAGGTTCTGGTTGGTGATGCAGGGCGGCGATTGAGGGAGCTGATTTCGGGCGTCTGTTCCGAACGCCAAGCAGAACATATGGAAGCAGAAATCATTCCTGACAAGTACATTTGCTGCTGGAAGTAGACCCGCAATTCGGTGTGCATAAGCTCATTAGAAGGATTCGGGATATCATCTCCCGAGCTGTGGCAGGCGGTAACAGTCTGCCAGCCTAGATAGCTGCATGCTTTGGTCTAGGACGGGCTAATGGCATAGCCCTTAACCTGGGGTCATACTCCGATACCAGAAATGGACTTCGAGCTAATCACCCAGGAATCCCCTGCCTTCAGGTATGGGGAGTGTCAAGGAGAGGTCACGCAAAGATGTGACACTCCATGGCGGAGAGAATCCCGGATAGCGCGGGGCTAAGGCCATTCAGCCCGAAGCTTTAGTATCTCCCCAAAGAGCGCCGCTTAAGATGCAGTCACTGCATCATCGGCGCTTGTTGCATACTATGACGCGAGGCGCATGGAGAGAGTGCTGTTCGACACCAACCCTGTAAAGGTGCTAAGATTGACTCGCGGCAATTGTGCCGAATGCGGGATGCTATTCCGTACACTGACCTTGATGCTACAGGGGGCCGTTTTGGATATGAGAGAAGAACCTTCAGCAGGTGGAGCATATGAGCGCGATGAACCCGGAATGACCGCCGGAGATGGTGCAAAGGGCGAAGGCTCGGGCGATGCAGAAGCCGCCACGCGCATGGCAGCGAGGATAGCAACTCAGATCAGCCAGGAGCTTAGGATCGCAAGGCCCAAAGTGGAAAGCGTTATGAGGCTGCTGGACGAAGGGAACACCATTCCCTTCCTGGCTCGATACAGAAAAGAGCAGACCGGGGGACTTGACGAAGAGGCTATTCGCGCAATAGATGAGCGGCTTGACTACCTGCGAAATCTGGAGACTCGTAAACTCGAGGTTGCCAGGCTCATAGATGAGCAGGGAGCGCTGACACCTGAGATCAGGCAATCGCTGGAGGCGGCTGAAACGCTCCAACGCGTAGAGGACATATACCGCCCGTACCGTCCAAAGCGCAGAACCCGGGCGAGCATGGCGCGGGAGCGTGGATTGGAGCCTCTGGCCCGGTGGCTGATGTCAAGGCCTGAAGACGGCGATCCTCTTGAGGAGGCCCAGGGTTATGTGAATCCTGAGGCTGACGTAAACAGCGCTCGCGAGGCGCTGGCAGGTGCGCAGGACATAGTAGCCGAGATGCTGGCAGATCATCCGGAGATCCGGGCATGGACTCGCCAGTGGACGACGAGCCACGGCCAGGTGGCAACAGAGGCCACCGACCCCGAGGCGCGTACTCCCTATGAGCAGTACTACGATTACAGCGAGCCTGTGAGCCGCATTCCTCCCCACCGCGTTCTGGCAATAAACAGGGGCGAGAGGGAGAAGGCGCTGCGCGTGCGGATTGCGGCTGAGGCTGAGCCGATTGTGGAATTTCTGGAGCGACGGTTGACTCGAGAAGGGGCGGAATCGAGCCCGGCAGACTCGGAACTGGCCTTTGCTGCGGAAGATGCCTATGGCCGCCTGCTGGGCCCGGCGGTTGAGCGGGATGTTCGCAACGCCCTGACCGACCAGGCGGAGCAGCGGGCCATCAAGGTTTTTGGCGCCAATCTGAAGGCTCTGCTGTTGACACCGCCTATGCGTGGGAAGGTCGTGCTAGGCCTCGACCCTGCTTACCGAACCGGGTGCAAGATTGCGGTGGTTGATCCAACAGGCAAGCTACTCGAGACTGCAGTCGTCTATCCTACGCCCCCGCAGAAGAGGGTGGATGAAGCTGAACGGGTTTTGCTGCAGATGATCGAGGGGCACGGTGTAGACTTGATCGCAATCGGCAACGGGACGGCATCCCGTGAAGCCGAGGCTTTTGTGGCGGGGTTGATACCCAGGTCAAAGCGGGCGCTCTCCTACGTGGTTGTGAATGAGGCGGGCGCATCAGTCTACTCAGCTTCCGACGTTGCCCGAAAAGAATTTCCCGACATGGATGTGTCGGAGCGAAGCGCTGTGTCAATTGCCAGGCGGCTCCAGGATCCTCTGGCGGAACTTGTGAAGATAGAACCGCGATCGATCGGGGTTGGCCAGTACCAGCATGATGTTGCCGGCAAGGAACTGACCAGAACCTTAAGCGGAGTAGTCGAGTCTGCTGTGAACCGCGTGGGTGTCGATCTGAACACTGCATCAGTCTCCTTGCTTTCATACGTTGCAGGGGTAACTTCGTCGGTTGCTTCAAATATCGTGGCAAAGCGTGAATCTGAGGGGCCCTTCGGCAAAAGGCATGAACTGCTTTCAGTGTCCCGGCTGGGGCCCAAAACCTTCCAGCAGTGCGCTGGTTTTTTGAGGGTGCCCGGCGGAGAGCATCCTCTCGACAACACTCCCATTCACCCTGAGTCATACTGTGTAACCGAACAGCTCCTGGAGGAATTGGGATTCTCTGAGGAGGACGTAGCAGGGGGCAAGCGGGATGAGTTATTCCGCAAGCTTGGCACTTTGGATGTTCGGGAATGGGCTCAGCGCCTTGAAGTCGGGTTGCCTACACTGGAAGACATTATCGAGGCGCTCAAGCGGCCCGGCCGCGACCCGCGGGACGAGTTTCCCCAGCCTGTACTCCGCCAGGACGTAATGACCATGGATGACCTTCGTCCTGGCATGATGCTTGAGGGCACTGTCCGAAACGTGGTAGATTTCGGCGCATTCGTAGACATCGGCGTGCAGCAGGACGGACTTGTCCACATATCTGAGCTTTCCGACAGATACGTCAGGCATCCGCTGGATGAAGTGAGTGTTGGGGATATCGTGAAGGTGCGCGTTATTTCAGTCGATCATGAGAGAAATCGCATTGCCCTGTCAATGAGGGATATGGGGCAGGGGGCATAGGACTGAGGCGCCGGAGGCGTAAATGGAATTCGTAATATAGGGCCGCGTTTCCGGGCTTTCCGGGGCGCGGCGTGCCCCGGTGATTCTCATGCGCTGTGTGCCATTGACTCTGCAATCAGCTTGAGCAGTGCCTGAATAATGGGTCCGGTGAGGATTACAGACACAATCGTCCCGATTCCAGGGATAGCCCCCATAGCAAACCCGGCGACTGTCGATGCGACGTCCATGCCTATCTTGACCCAGGCGATCGGTGCTTTCAAGCGGTCGCTGAGAAGCATCATCACTCCTTCCAGAGGCCCGTCCCCGAGTTTGGCAGAGAGGTATATTGCCACACCTGAGCTGACAACTGCTATCGATGCCAGAAGCATGATCCATGACTGCCACGGAGTGGCAGGGCTGGGAATTACGGCTTTGAACACATCGGCCATCGCTCCTGTGGTGAAGGACGCTACAAATGTGCCCAACCCTATGTAACTCCTGCCCGCAATCAGCAGCACAATGAAGAGAGCTACTCCGTTGAGCTGTAAGGCTCTTCCGAGACTGATGTTGGCCATAGCTGATATCCCCTGGCAGAGGACGGTTACAGGGTCGGCCCCCAGGCCTGCTTCGACAAACATTGCTATCCCCAGGCCTATCAAGGACAGGCCGGTAACCATCATAAGAACCCTGAGCATCAGATCTCGGTAATTCATGAACTCGCTCCCATCGTGATTATGTGCGGAAGACGGCCGCATAATCCCTACGGCACCTGCGGAAAGAGCGACTCCGGCGCGAAGGCCACGCCTACAAGGCCAGGGCCTGTATGTGCGCCAAGCACAGGCGCTATCGGTCCTGTAGGGAGCCAGTTGCACTTGAAGATTCCGTCGAGCCTCTCCTTAAGGCGCGCGACGCCTGCTGGATTCTGCGAATGAAGAATCTGCATGCGCATTGGCGTTTGGGGAGGGTAGGCCGAGGCGATGATGTCTGCTATCACATCAATTGCCCGTGTCATGGTCCGGTTCTGTCCGCGGTTGACGTAGGTTCCGCCTGCTTTTTCGACGCCGATTATCGGCTTTATGTTCAGCAATGACGCAAGGAGTCCTTTCAGGTGGCTGATCCTTCCGCCGTGAATTAGATACTTCAATGTTGAGAGGGTGAAGAGCGTTTCTGAAGCCTCGGTAACCTGTTTTAGCATTGGTAATATGCGGGACTTATCCCATCCTGCACGCACAGCTCTTGCAGCTATCTCGACATGCCATCCCTGGGCGGCTGAGAGGGTCTTCGTATCACAAATGTCCACATTGGCTTCAGGTAC
>DMOT01000057.1 GCA_003456765.1 Bacillota bacterium | reverse complement strand
TGATTTCGGGTGCTGCTCGAGCACTGAACTTTGTGGCTTGAGCACAAGAAACCGTCGTGTGGCCAGGATAGCAATGGAGTGGATTCCCTTGGATTCCCGTGATGATTTCATTCGTTACCTGGAGGCGGAAAGAAACCTGTCTCCCAGGACAGTGGAGGCGTACACCAGAGATATTGATCAATTCATATCTTTCTGCGAAAAGATCCAAAAGCCAGGTCAGACAGGTGAAACGAGTTCGGCTGTGGCTCTAGAGGCCGATGCGTATCGGTTGACTACGCTCAGGAAGTATCTTGCGACCCTCCAATCGCGGGGGCTCAGCAACAGCAGCGTGGCAAGGAAGATGAGCGCCATAAGGTCATATTTGAAGTTTCTGGCGCGCCAAGGAGTCATCGATAGCAATCCAGCTGTAACTATGTCGCAGGCCAGACGCCCTAGACGGCTGCCTCGGACCCTGGCGCAGGATGATATCGAGCGCTTGATATCTGTTTGCGGGGATGATTCTCCGCTTGCCTTGCGGGATAGGGCCATTCTTGAATTGCTGTACTCCTCAGGCATAAGGCTGTCGGAGTTGGTGGGCCTGGATCTCAGGGATTACAGCGCCGCGTCAGGAACGGTCCGTGTTTTCGGCAAAGGCGCCAAGGAACGAATAGCTCCTGTGGGACGTCCGGCGGCGCAAGCGATTCATGATTACATCACCAATGCCCGTCCCAGGCTTCTGTCGGATGCCCGGGAAGAAGCTCTCTTCTTGAACAGGGGAGGAGGTAGGCTCTCCGGCCGCTCGGTGGAGAGAATGATGAAGAAGCGGCTAATGGAGGCGGGTCTTCCACGCACCGCTACCCCGCATTCCTTGCGCCATTCGTTTGCGACTCATCTTACTGATTCAGGGGCAGACTTGCGTGCAGTCCAAGAGCTGCTGGGCCATGCTGATATTTCTACTACACAGATCTATACAAGCGTATCTCGAGAGAGGCTTTACAGGGTATACAAGAAGACCCATCCGAGAGCCTGAAATCCGTTCGGCCAATTAGGAGGCTTCAGCTAGAATGAGTCAATCACTGATAGACATGAAGGGCACCACTGTTGTAGCAGTCATCCGTGATGGCAGGTGCGCCATGGGTTCTGACGGCCAGGTGACCCTGGGCAATACTGTCGTAAAACATGGGGCCCGAAAAATCCGGAAACTGTCGGATTGGAATGTGCTGGCGGGCTTTGCCGGCTCGGCTTCTGATTCGATGGCGCTTCTTGAACGTTTCGAAGGCAAGCTCTCTGAATACAAAGGCAATCTTGTTCGGGCAGCGAGCGATCTCGGGAGAGAATGGCGGACGGATCGGGTTCTAAGAAGGCTGGAGGCAATGATGATAGTGACTGACGGCAAGAGGATCCTTCTGCTGTCGGGCAATGGCGAGGTCCTTGAGCCGGATGATGCAGTTACTGCAGTCGGTTCGGGAGGTCCCTACGCTCTGGCTGCCGCAAGGGCCCTCCTCCGAAACACCCAGCTTGAAGCTACGGAGATAGTGCGTAAATCGCTTGAGATCGCATCTGAGATCTGCATATACACTAATGGAAAGATAAACATAGAAGAACTATAGTCAGGGGGCGTAGGTATGCAAGACCTAACTCCTCGTGCAATTGTGCGCGAGCTCGACAAGTACATTGTAGGTCAGGCCTCCGCCAAGAAGGCTGTGGCTATTGCCTTGCGAAACCGCCAACGCAGGCTGGCGTTGGCTCTGGAGATGCAGGATGACATCATACCCAAAAACATGCTTATGATAGGCCCTACCGGCGTAGGCAAGACGGAGATCGCTCGAAGGTTAGCCCGCCTGGTGAACGCTCCTTTCGTCAAGGTTGAGGCGACGAAGTTCACTGAAGTCGGCTATGTAGGGAGAGATGTTGACAGCATAGTGCGTGAGCTTGCTGAAACTTCGGTGAGAATGGTCAAGGCCGAGAAGATGTCAGGCGTACAGGGGCAAGCCAAGATCCTGGGCGAGGAGCGTCTTCTCGATGCCCTGGCGCCATTGCCTGCTCGCGACCGCGGTCCGGCCAATCCGTTTGCCGCCATCCTGGGCATGCCGGTTCAACAGCCCCAGGATGATCGGACTTTCGAGTCCAGGCTTGCCAGCGCACGGGCGCGCAGGGAAGAGACGAGGGAACGCCTGAGAAGGGGCGAGCTTGAAGATGCCATTATCGAGATTGAGGTCGATGACTCGCAGGCAGGGATGATAGAGATTTTCTCGGGAACAGGCGTAGAGGAGATGGGGATAAACCTCCAGGACCTCGTGGGCGAGATGTTGCCTCCGCGCCGCCGTCGAAGGGAGCTGCCGGTTCGCGAAGCCCGGAAAATCCTCGTCGCGGAAGAGGCCGCAAGGCTAATTGACATGGATGAAGTTGCAGAAGAGGCTATTCGACGCGCAGAGCAGACCGGGATAGTCTTCATTGACGAGCTCGACAAAATCGCCGTTAAAGGACAGGGTGCAGGGCCGGATGTTTCACGTGAAGGTGTTCAGAGAGACATCCTTCCCATAGTTGAGGGGTCGACCGTCCAAACGAAGTACGGACCGGTCAAAACAGGCCACGTACTCTTTATCGCTGCAGGGGCTTTTCATATGTCAAAGCCCTCCGACCTTATCCCTGAGCTTCAAGGGAGATTCCCGATAAGGGTAGAGCTCTCAAGCCTAACCCAGGACGATTTTGTGAGAATCTTGACAGAACCGAAGAATGCCTTGACCAAACAATACGTTGCTCTTCTTGCTACAGACGGAGTTGACCTCGTGTTTGCTGAGGATGGGGTTCGGGAGATCGCCAGTATCGCAGATGACGTCAATTCCAGCACCGAGAACATCGGCGCCAGAAGGCTTCATACGATACTCGAAAAGGTGCTCGAAGACGTATCGTTCAATGCGCCGGAGAAAGCGGACAAGGTCATAGTCGACGCAGACTACGTGCGATCCAGATTGGAACAGCTAGTAACTGAGGGCGATCTTTCTGACTATATTCTCTAGCCTGGCTTCCCCTTTCCGTGTTGAAAGTTAAATGTTTGGACAATATAAAAGAGCATAACTTGCTCCTAATTTGGAGCGCACGGAGAAGCATCCGTGGCTGGTGAGAGGAGGTCTCAAAGTGAGCTCACTACTTGAGAACACGCGCAGAATAGGCAAACTCATTCAGAATTCGCCAGGTTATCCAGGGCGTTTTGAGGAAATTGCCCGGACGCTTGCAGAGGTGTTGGAGAGTCAGGTCTTCGTTGTGGCGAAAAATGGCAAGATATTGGGCCATTCGCTGGCTCATTTGGCTGATGACGATTTCGAGGGCGCAGACTCGGGGCTTCTCTACAATGGATACATGCCTCCACGCACCAATGAGGAGCTGCTCAAGGTATTCGAAACCGATGTCAATCGCAGGCCCGATGATGGTCTGAGTATGCTCTGCGATGA
>DMOT01000104.1:2750-4430 GCA_003456765.1 Bacillota bacterium | reverse complement strand
TTGTCACACTCGACGGCGCAGAGCGCGAGCTCGATCCCGAGATGCTCGTCATTGCGGATCCAGGTTCAGCGCTGGCTGTCGCCGGCGTGATGGGAGGCCTCCATACGGAGATCGAGGAGGATACCTCCAATGTCTTGCTGGAGTCTGCGAACTTCGCCCGCCAGAGCATCTGGAGAACCTCGCGTGTCCTGAAGCTCCGAAGTGAAGCATCGTCCCGCTTCGAGAAGGGATTGGATCCGGAGACAGTTCCTCTGGCGTTGGATCGTGCCGGTCACCTGCTTGAAGCTATCGGGGCTGGCATTGCTGGATCAGGAATTGTGGATGTCTACCCGTCTGTTGCGGCCCCTGGGATTATCACTACCAATGCGGCGAGGATATCGAAGCGGCTGGGTGTGGGTGTGAGCGCTGACGATGTGGCCGATTCCCTGACGCGCCTGGGCTTTTCCGTCAGCGTGGGAGATGGGAAAAGCAAAGGTGAGCTCGAGGCGGATTCGCTTGTTGTAGAAGTTCCCACGTTTAGGGGAGATGTCGAAGAGGAGATAGACCTGGTGGAAGAGGTCGCCCGCATGTGGGGGTATGACAAGATTCCAATGACGGTGCCTTCTGGGGCTCATGCCGGGGGATACACGTATGAGCAGAAACGGGCAATGCAGGCTCGGACTCTTCTTGCCGGGGCTGGTGCAAGTGAAGCTCTCACAGTCCCGTTCATGTCGCCCGGGGATTTCGACATGCTAAGGATCGCTCAGGGCGATCCCCGGCGCGATGCCATCCGCATCAGCAACCCCATGGTTGAAGAGCAGTCTTACTTGAGAACCACAATGATGCCGTCGATGCTCGCGGCCATACGCACCAACATCAACAGGGGCAATAAGGGAGTATGCCTGTTTGAGCTGGGCAAGGTTTACTTCCCGTCTGACAAGTTGAAAGATAGGCGAAAGTTTGGCCGGGGGGAGCATCCGGCCGTCGAGAGGATGGTTCTCGCTTGCGGCATGGCTGGAGCATATATGTCGCGGATCTGGCATACTCGTGAACGTAGCTACGATTTCTACGATGCCAGGGGAATGCTTGAGGCGCTCTTCGAAGGCATGGATGTCTGCGGAATTGACTATGTACAGACTGTGCGCCCGTCTTTCCATCCAGGGCGGACCGCTGCGGTGGCGCTGGGCGGCCGGGAACTGGGTGTTGTGGGAGAAATCCATCCCGATGTTGCAGCATCATATGGCATTACTGAACGCGCCTACATGTTCGAGCTGGACTTCTCGGAACTGCTACTCGCTGTGGGTGAAGCCAAGTCGTACGAGCCATTGCCGAGGCATCCGGCAGTCGAGCGGGATGTGGCCATGATACTTCCGCTCACGGTTCCTGTTGCCCGGGTTGCCGAACTCATCAGGGAAACAGGAGGCGAACTCGTTCGCTCCGTCGTCCTGTTCGATGTGTACGAGGGTTCGCCGGTGCCTGAAGACAAGCGGAGCGTAGCGTTTAGCATTACCTACCGCGCCCATGATCGCACGCTCACAGATGAGGAAGTGAACTCGGTGAACAATGCGGTCAGACAGGCTCTCGAGGACAAGCTGGGCGCAATCTTGAGATAGGCGTATCTGCCGGGCGAGAAAATGCAGGAATCTGCAATATCGTTGGCAAACACTCTACATGATGCGACTTGAGTGCCGAGTGGCGGGG
>DMOT01000104.1:1680-2473 GCA_003456765.1 Bacillota bacterium | reverse complement strand
GAGGATTGAGTCTCTTGCCAGGCAGATCGATTCGCGTATGAGAGCGATAGCGGAGGTCAATCCGAGGTTGTCGACTCATCAGGTTGCGGTGCTCTCCGCCCTCAATCTCATGGGAGAATTGGTCATATCCGAGCGGCGCTACAATGAACTTCTCAACCTGCTGGAACAGGTATGAACTCGGAGGTGAGGCCCTTTGAATGTCTCGTCTCTCGATTGGCTTAGCATAGTACTTCTGGTTATTCTGGTGGCAGATTTTGTCGTAGGCTTTCGGCGCGGATTTGTGAAGCAGCTATTCGATTTTGCGGGAATAATAATTGCGATTCTGGTTGCGGTCAACCGATGGCAAGCCGCCTCCAATATGCTGCAGAGGTGGTTTCCAAATCTGCGTCCTCCTGGTGCGAATATGGTTGGGTTCCTGGCATTGCTCATAGTGACTTTGGTAGTAGTTGACCTGATTGGCCAGGCGTTGTCGTCCGCTGTAAGCGGCTCAGGCGTATCCGCCCTGAATTCTTTTGGCGGCGCTGCGCTGCGGATCGCGAGGTCGTGTCTGATCATCAGCGTCGTTTTGGTGGCCCTGGTTTCTCTCAGAATTCCCAGCCTTACCAGAGCAGTGGAGTCTTCGCCCGTTGCAATGAGAATGATCAAGGTTGCGCCTTCCATCTGGGACGGGTTCGAGAAGATCGTACCGGAGGACTTCCATCTTCCAGGACTTGGGGGGTCGAAACGTGAACCAGTCAAACCTGGGAGTGGTGGAGTCATTTAGCGAGATCGCCGACCTGCTCGAGATCATGGG
>DMOT01000104.1:0-1528 GCA_003456765.1 Bacillota bacterium | reverse complement strand
GAAAGGCTAAGGGCTGAGGTGCCCAGTGCGATACTGGCATTGATAGAGGTGCCTGGCATAGGGCCAAAGACTGCGTGGAAGCTCTATGAGTCTCTCGGAGTCGAAGACGAGGCGAGTCTGCTTGCAGCTGCGCGAGCCCACAGAATCCGGAGTTTGCCAGGGTTTGGAGAAAAGACGGAGGCGAACATAATAAAGGCCATAGAAAACATGAAGATGACTGAGGGACGAAGACCTCTATACAGCGTGATGCCGATTGCCGACAAGATTGCGGTCGTGCTTTCTGAGATCGATGGAGCAGAGCGCGTAGGAATCGGGGGCAGCCTCCGGCGAAGGCGCGATACAATAGGTGATATCGATCTTATCGTTTCGACCCGGATTCCGGATCGCATCTTGGAGGCTTTTTCGTCCATGGACGTGTTCAGCCATATTACGGCAAAGGGATCCACTAAAGCTGAGGCAGTTACAGACGACGGCATCAAGTGCGAGCTCAGAGCCGTTGCCCCGGAATCATACTGGACAGGCTTGCATCATATTACAGGCTCAAAGGCGCACCATGTGAAGCTCAGGGGAATTGCCGGCAGGCACGGCCTTAAGATAAGTGAGTATGGGATCAGCCGCGATGACACGGGAGAGATGATTCATGTGGATAGCGAAGAGAAGCTCTACGCTATCCTGGGTATGGAATACATTCCACCGGAGCTTCGCGAGGATCGTGGCGAGATCGAGGCCGCAATTGGGGGAACGCTTCCACGGCTCATCGATGTCGACACGATCCGCGGAGACATCCATATGCATACTGATTGGAGCGACGGCCTGGCTTCCATTGAGGAAATGGCGGAAGCCGCTCGCAACATGGGGTACGAATACATCGCCATTACTGACCATTCCCGGTCTCTCGGTGTTGCCCATGGCCTGTCTGAGGAGAGGCTGAGGGAGCATATCGATGCGGTTCGCAGAGCTGATGCGAAAATCGATGGCATCAGGATTCTTTCAGGAGCAGAAGTTGACATCTTGAAGGAAGGACGGCTCGACTACCCGGATGAGCTCCTTGCCAGGCTGGATGTTGTGATCGCCTCAATCCACAGCGGGTTTCAGCAAGACCGGGATACGATCACAAGCCGAATCATCCAGGCCATGCGAAACCCCAATGTCGACATATTAGCCCACCCAACAGGGAGGCTGCTCGGACGCAGGCCGGGCTATGCTGTGGACATGGAGGCTGTAGTACGCGAGGCGGCGGACACCGGGACTGCTCTGGAGATAAACTCTTATCCCGACAGGCTTGATCTCCGTGACGAGCATGCCCGGATGGCGCGCGAGTCGGGAGTGATGATCGCCATCAATACCGATGCCCACTCTCCGGATGAGCTTGAGAATATCAAGTACGGCGTTTGGGTGGGCCGAAGAGCCTGGCTCGAGCCGCACAATGTGGTCAATGCAATGGACTACGAAGAGCTCGTGCTATGGCTCGATTCGCACAAACGCCATCGGTCCCAAACCTAAGTAACTTGCAAGAAGTATCTTGGCC
>DMOT01000129.1 GCA_003456765.1 Bacillota bacterium | reverse complement strand
CCACTTCACAAACAGGATACCGGGCCCCAGGGCCCGGTATCCTGTTTGTGAAGTGGCGTGTGGTTCAAAGTAGACTGCTATCACTTACATGGGCGATCTTTACATGGCCTCGGAAATAGCCTTGGCCTGCATGAAGAGGAGAAGGTAATCAGGCCCGCCCGCCTTGCTGTCTGTGCCGCTCAGGTTAAAACCTCCGAATGGATGGACCCCCACCAACGCACCAGTGCAATGCCTGTTAAGGTAGAGATTTCCCACGTGAGCCTTGTCCTTGGCCAGCTCCAGCCGCATCCTGTCTCTGCTGTAAACGGAGCCTGTGAGCCCAAAGTCGGTGCAATTGGCGATCTCTATGGCATGATCGAAGCTTGCTGCCCTGATAAATCCAAGCACCGGTCCGAAAATCTCCTCCTGGGCTACGCGTGCATGGGGCGAAAGCCCCTCTATGATAGTGGGTTCGATGTAATATCCGGTGCTGGAATCACCTCCACCACCCAGGACGATCTTGCCTTCGTCTGCGCCGATCTTGATGTACTTAGCAATGCTCTCATAAGCCGTCTCGTCAATGACAGCATTAACGTCGAAGTCAGCTGCCGCCTCTCCCACTCTCAACTGTGCTGCTATCTCACACACTCTGCCCACCACCTCATCGTAGACAGAATCCACGACTATTGCCCTGGAGCATGCTGAGCACTTTTGTCCCTGGTATCCAAAGGCTGATTTCGCTATGCCTCGGGCTGCGTCATCCAGGTCAGCCGTCTCATCCACAATGATAAAGTCCTTTCCCCCCATCTCGGCCACTACGCGCTTGATCCATTTCTGCCCCGGTTGACATTTGGCAGCCACTTCATTGATGCGGAGTCCTACGCCCTTAGAGCCGGTGAAATTGATGAACCTAGTCCGAGGATGCTGAACCAGGTAGTCTCCGATCGTTCTGCCGCTGCCTGGCAGGTAGTTGATCACACCGGGAGGAAAACCGGCCTCCTCCACAAGATCCATGAGTTTGGCCGCAATCACACCGGCAGTGTTGGCAGGCTTGATGATAACGGTGTTTCCTGCCACCACTGCAGCAACAGTCATTCCAGTGAGAATCGCCAACGGGAAGTTCCACGGGCTTATGATAACGCCAACTCCGAGAGGAATGTAGCGCTGCACATTTCGCTCGGCAGGATGTGGATAGATTTGATTAAGGCCTTCGTACCGTGACATCTCCCGCGCATAGTATTCGCAGAAGTCTATCGCCTCAGCTACATCGGCATCTGCCTCTACCCAGTTCTTGCCCACCTCGAAAACCAGCCAGGCGGCAAGTTCAGCCTTGCGCCTGCGCATGAGCGCAGAGAGCCTCAATACAGTCGCCATGCGCCCTTCGGCCGGGACCTCGCGCCAGATCTCGAAGGCCTTCCAGGCCTCCTCCATGGCGAGCTCGGCCTTGGCCTTGTCGGCCTGGGCCACGTATCCGACTGCTTGCTCATGGACGCATGGATTGACAGATGCAATTCTGCTTTTGGTTTCCACGCGTTGACCTGCGATGATCAGGGGATAATAATCCCCTAGTTGGGTTTCAACGTCCGCCAGAGCCTCCGCCATTCTGTCGCGGTTGTCGGCAACAGAGAAGTCCAGCAATGGTTCATTTGAAAACTGCCTCAATGAGATCTGCCCCTTCCTCGTGTTGCCCCGGGGCCTCGGCCTGGACATAGCAAAGCAAGAACGCTCGCACCTACTGCGAGCGCACGGCATACCCAAAGCACTGCCAGGCAAATGCGTGGCAGCAAGCAAAGGGATATGAGCTTGCGCTCCTTTCCAAACACGGGAGGCCAGGCCGTTTCCAGCCAGACCCTCGGGCAACTTAGTAGTTGCCACCGGCCAGATCCTCTCCAGCATCACCTGGTAAGAATGAATGGCTCGGAGCCACTATTCCCTGAGTTCTACGAAAACGGGCGGATTCCTACAGGCAGTCGAAGCAAATTCTTCATCGCCGTATCATCATGCCGATCCAAGGCACCATCCCAAATCTCGCGTAGAAAGACTGCACATCGGCGTCGCACATGACGTCTATCATCTTCATGTTGTGAAGCTTGTCCAACGCGCGGCGGACGAGCTCCGTTCCTATCCCCCGCCCCCGGTATTCAGGGAGCACCTCCAGGAGGGGCATGTATGCGGCCATGACGCCGTCAGTGATCACTGTCATGAAACCAACAACCTGGCTCGTGCAATCATCAATCGCCAGTACCACATAGTCGCTGCCACGGAGAATCTCCAGATGCTTGTCGGGCGATACCGGCCTTCGCCAGCCGGCAAAAAAGCCATTCAGCTGCTGGGCAGAGATATCGGCAATCGAGTCTGTATAGCAAATCATCGCATGATCCCTCCTAATCCGAAGCTATGCAGCCAGTATTGTGCAATCCCCGCACACTATCGCTTTGACTCCTTCCACCATATCGCCATCTTTCCTTCCTTAGTCTCAGTGAGAAACAAGCGTATGATGGAAACGCGGCTCGGGATCGACAACGATCATGACTCCGTTTCTCTGCGCAGGAACCCGGCACCATGGCGGAGAAGGTTCATTTGCTATGACTCGTTTTCAAGAGCTGTTGGTCTCAGACCTGCGACCCTCAGAATAGGCCGCAGACTCCAGCGGTCATGCCCGCACACGCGGCAGGTCTGGGAAATCGAAGGGCTAGAAAGGGGAAATTGTGCATGGGAGACGGAAGGACTGCCAATTGGCTGGCCCGATTGGTTAGCATGATAACCGCCCCTCCTATCATGGCAGGTGCAGCTGCAGGAGTCGTGCACGCATATAGTCCAAATCTGTTCGGCGAAGGTCCGAAGTGGTTCATGATCGCACTGCTGTTTCTGACAGTGATACCGTTGGCGTCATATGTTGCAGCGCGCATCATCCCGAGCATAAGGGTGCTGGGCCGAAAGGGCCAGCGAAAACTGGCATTCATAGTTTCAGTCATAAGTTACGTGGCAGGCGCGATTGGCTGCCTGAGCGCAAAAGCACCAAGGGTTGTGTCAGCGTTTTTTCTCTCATACCTTGCAGCCGGGGGTATTCTCAGCCTCATAAACTCCGCCTTCAAGTTCAGGGCAAGCGGTCATGCATGCGGGTTTTCCGGGCCCATAACTATCGTAGCAGCTATAGTAGGCCCCGTGGCTCTTTCAGCCTTCGCAGCCCTACCGCTGGTCTTTTGGTCCAGGCTCCAGATGCAAAGGCATTCTAAGGCCCAGCTTTGGTCGGGAACAGCAGTCGGAATTGCAGCGACTGCCGCCGTGATCAAGGCCTTCTTGTAGGCAGCTGTTGGCAGCAGAGATGACACATCCGGAATCAAAGGGCTCCAACACCGCGGCTCACGCGCCACAACGCCTGGTCCAGGAAGGCGCGACAGGCCTCCCTGGACCAGGCGCATAGCATACGCGTCTAATGAGATCATGCCAAGAGATTGTGCCAACTCTCAGCGCTTGCTTCTGAATGGCGCGAGATCCGCTTTACGGATTAGATCTCAACGCAGCATACGTATGCAGATTCTCCTGATACTGTGGCGGTGTATACATAGACTGGAATGTACAGAGTCTCTCCAGTCCAGTCGATGATCTCGGCAATGTGGTAGTTCATGGTAATAACCTGAGCCAATTCTACGAACGGTGCGCATAGACGCAGTTCTTCTTTACCCTTAACGATCTCCCCCACGGGCTCATTCTTCAGCAGGTTGGTGAACCTCACTACGCGGCCGTAGATATCGCCCATAGCCTGAGTCCCATCCTTCCTCAGAACGAGAAGCCTCGGCGCTTCCGCAAATACAGAGTCCTCTGGCACGCCGGCAACAAAGCCAGGATACAGCCTTTCGAAGTTGGCCTCAACCGGTGATTCCCATGTCTCTGGCGGCATGGCACCAGCCACCCCGAAGGCCGTAAGAACGAGCAGGACCGTCACGCAGCTGACTACCAGTTTCTTCACGCTAATAGCCCCCCAAAACTCTCGTTTGTGTTGCTACTGGCCAGGCAACCGTCGCCATTGTACTCCAAGGCCGGAGAACCTGTTATCCTTTTAATTCCTACAACAATCCTTGTAATATGGAGCTTGACACAGGGACCCGAGAATTGCGTCAAGTGTGCACTAATGAACAGAATCAGACGGTATCCTTTGGGAAACTCACAGGCCATTCCACTCTGGCGTAATCTTTCGATAGGCAAGCCAAGGATCGATGAAGCACTTTTGCTGATTCCGGCAGAAGTCCTCGCTCAAAATCAAAAACGGGCGGGGAATCGCCCCTGCCCGAGAAGAATAATGGTGCCGAAGGCGGGACTTGAACCCGCACGGGGTTAACCCCCACTAGACCCTGAATCTAGCGCGTCTGCCAATTCCACCACTTCGGCACAGCAAGAGTATTTACTTTTCATTCTGCCCATGTCCAGTGCAAGATCGCAGCCTGCCTTGCCTCGTTAGTATATCACGCCCTAGTGCGCTGTGCAATAGCAATAAGCCACTATCGGTGGCAGGAGATCAGGGGGTGGAGAAGAACAATAAAGGGATAACGACATACTGGAACACGGGTACCCGCGGACAGGCATATCGCCTGAGTCTGCTCGACAAGAAAGCCTGCACACTACAATCGGCTGCGGCCGGAAAGGCGGCGAATACTTGGTATGGCAGGAGGACGCCAGCAGAACGTCGACGATCTAATCTCCTCAGGACTGAAGTCTCTGGCAAATGGCCATGTTATGGGAGCTCAGGATTATATTGACGAGGCTCTCGCCCTGGATCCAGAGAGAGTCAATTCGCTCCTTGCATCAACTCTGGTGCATTGGGCGGCTGGAGATGACGAGGCCGCCCGGGATTCCGTCAAGTCAGCCGTGTGCTACATGTCAGATGACATTGACGAGCTAATCATGCTTGGTATGGGCTACGCTCGCATTGAAGACGATGTACAAGCATATGAGTATCTCGCGCGGGCGCTCGATCTTGCCGGGGATGATGCAGAGGTCATCTCCGTTCTGGCAAGTGCGCTCCTCGAAGCGGGATTTCCGGGCGATGCCATGCATGCCGCCAGAGAAGCCCTTTCAATCGAGCCGGAACTTGCGGAGGCATCACTCACTTTGGGCAGTGCCTGCGTTATGCTTGACAGAGACGCAGACGCGGTAGAACCTCTGCGCAGAGCGACCAGGCTGATGCCTGACAATGCCGTTCCCCCATTCCTTTTAGGCGTCGCACTGTATGAAACGAATCAATTTGCCGAGGCTGTCCGGGCCTTTGGCGAGGCAGCCAAACGCGAACCCGAAGATCGTATGATCGACATCTGGAGGGCTAAGGCGCTCTACGACAACGGGCAAACGGACGATGCCATTCGCATGGTAGACAGCTTCATGGAAGAAGCAGTGGACAGCGCTGACCTCGCAGTTGAGATGGCGAACTTCTACGGGCTCAATGCGAAGATGCCTGAAAAAGCAGTCCCTCTTCTGGAAAAAGCCATTGAGCTGGATCCAACTATCCCCGAAGCCTATTTCAACCTCACATACGCTTCTCTTCTAGTCGGCGACGAAAACGGGGCCCGCAGGGCCTTGCAGAGGCTCTACAAGGTAGACGGGGAACTGGCGGAATTGGCTATAGAAAACCTTCCGTCTATGGCGGACTGCCTGTACTGATCTCGAGTTGTCTGATTCGCAATTTCCCGGGGGGGCATTCCGGGCTGTTTTGAACGAGAACTGCAGGGGCTGGCTTCCGAAAGGATGAGCTCGCCCTGGATCGTTTTTAGTACAAAACCATACAGGCCCTGAGGCAATCAGGTCTTTCGGCCATGGAATGCTGGCGGCGCGGGCAGCAACTGCCACCATTGGATCTTCCTCCCGAAGCGAAGCCAATTCGTATCCCGAGACCGTCAGCCCAGCATACACCATGAAAACCCTCTTGTCAGGCCGCACCGACAGACTGGATATTGCCGAACCTACACGCATCTGCCTATGTACAGAAGGTGCTCCGCTGTCCCGTGAATGCTCGGATCTGAAGCACAGCGGTAGTTCAAATCGACCCACGCCTTCCAGGCCTCTCCCTCGAGCAGGTTGACCTTCTCTTCGATCATGCTTACCAGCCCTTCCTGGGCCAGGAGAGTCACGGTTTCGAAGCCGGCTTTCTGCATCATCGGAGCTACTTCTCCCGGACGGATAGACCAGAAGTCCGTGAACGGGGGGTTATCCCGTCCCTCGAATGTGTAGATTCCATCTTCCAGAATACGTTTCGCGTCATCCGGATAATCCACGAGCCACTCAGGATCATACTTGGCCACATCTCGCAGGGCGGAGTAACGAACCAGAAACGTGGCAAAGATCAGGCCGCCGCTGCGCAATACTCGCCTCGCCTCCCCGAGGCACGCCGCCCTATCCTGAGCGTCCAGGAGATGATAGAGAGGCCCCATCAAAAGAACTCCATCAAAACTGGCATCTTCGAACATGCTAAGGTCCGTAGCTGAGCCGCATACACATCCCTCAAACCGGACGCCCTCTTTTTCTGCCTTCGCCATGGCAAAGCCAAGGCTCTCCTCTGAGATGTCAAGGAGCGTGACCCTGTGCCCCAATGAGGCGAGTAGAAGGGAATACCGGCCTGGGCCGCTTCCGCAGTCCAAGACGGCAGACGAGAGCGGCAGGAATTCCTCGAGCGCCCGCGCCGTCAGGGCAAGTTCCGTTCTATGCCTATCGAGTCGCGTCCATTCCATTTCGACATTGGATTCATAGAATGACAGTATTCGGCCTGTGGAGCAACTGTCTCTCTTCACAACCACTCAATTACCTCCCAAAACCCATACGCCAGAAGTCCAGGTCGCCCGCCCGGTCATCTCGATCTTCACTGCGGTTTGCGGCCCCAGGCAGCCTCGGACGCCCAGAGGACCCATGAGACTGGAGTGAACTGCCTGGCATGGAGGACCATGCCGGACTGGCTGAATGCTGAGCGAAGAGAATCGATGCGAGAGTAATACTCGTCGCCATCAAGCCACTCGTATGTTCGCCTGGCCTCTGCCTCAGCAACCGCATTCTCAAACATTACGTCGCCCATAGCCCATACCCCGCCTGGACGAAGCACCCGCACCATCTCCCGAACGCTCTCCGGCTGCAACTCGTGAGGGATGTGGTGGAATGCGTACGTGCTCACCACAGCATCGAACGCAGAATCTGGATATGGTATCTTGAGGAACGGATCGCTTGCGACGTGAAACTCCACACCCGACCGATGTGCCTGCGCTTCTGAGCCGACGCCTCCGCGCTCCACCCTATTCGCGCTCAAGCTACGTGCCCTTGCTCTGGCCTGCGACAACATGCGTTCGGACGGATCGAGGCCCACAACGCTGGCGCCACGAGCCAGACACAGATAGGAAAGATTACCCGTTCCTGCGCCAATATCGAGAACCTTCAGCCCGGGCGAAGGACACGCCACCTCAGATACTGCCTGCAGAATGTCGGAGTACCGGAAGAATAGCCCGGAATCAGATTCGACAACGCTATCGTAGTTGTCAACCCAGTCCATTGAGTCAAAATCAGAGAAAGGCGTCATCGCTTGAACCTCCCACGACTAAAGTCACGAGTATGCGCGGCGATTCAATCAAGCCTCCTATCCACATACGCGCTCGCGCCGGGCCAAACACTTATGCACAACATCAAGCGAGCTTTCAAGTGCCCTAGCTGAATCCTCCTGCTGCCCTACCTCTATCATGAATACTCCGTTCCAGCTCTCTTCAACCAAGAAGTGTATGAGGCGGCACCAGTCTATGATGCCTTCCCCCAGAGGCAGATGTTCATCATACTCGCCGTGGTTGTCGTGAGCGTGGATCTGCCCCAGCCTGGGAAGCCACGCGCTCGCACATTCCACAGGGCTTACCCCCCAGATTGCCGCATGCCCCGTATCAAGAAGGAGCT